>JAAHIA010000324.1 GCA_010671975.1 Leptolyngbya sp. SIO4C1
ATCTCAGCAGGTTTGCCAGGGGCTGGTTCACGATAGACTCTAATGACATGCGGCGTAGTCCCTCGATGTTCTTTCTTGTCTGACACTACGCCTTTTTTTCTTATCCCGCGCTTTTTTTCGTTCACCCAAGGTTGTCTACTGACCGCTGGCTAATAGTACACTTGTTTATCAGTGTCGCTAGCTCGCAGCTCTATGCATTTGCTTTCGGTTACGCTGACCAATTTCAAAGCGCATCGCGATCGCCATGTTGAATTTCAGCTGGGCACAAACGCCATCGGCGGTGAGAATGGCGCTGGTAAGACCAGCCTGCTTGAGGCGATTGCCTGGGTGCTGTTTAACTACCAGGGCAGCTACCGGAAAGAAGACTTAATCCGCAGCGGCAGCGGCAGCGCTCAGGTGCGCGTAGCCTTTGTTTCGGGCCGCGACAGTCGCACCTATGAAGTCGAGCGCTGCACCAATCGCGGCTATACGCTGTTTGACCCGCAGCTCAATCAGCGGCTGCCCTACAGCCGCATTAAGGATGAAGTCATGCCCTGGCTGCGGCAGCATCTTGGCGTCGCGGCCGGCACCGACCTCGGCGAGCTGTTTGCCAATACGGTCGGCGTGCCGCAGGGCACCTTTACCGCTGACTTTTTGCTGAGCCCGGATAAGCGCAAGCCTATTTTTGACACCATTCTCAAAGTAGAAGAATATCGCACCGTCTACCTGCAGACCAACGGACTGAGAAAATATGCCGAAGCGCAGGCGCAGCAGCTCAAAGACCAGATTGCCCAGTACGATGAGCGGCTCGAGGCGTGGGAGGCGCTCCAGCAGCGAGCTCAGGCCCTGCAGGCTGAGATTGCCGCTGATCAGGCCGAGCAGCAGCAGCTAGAAGCCCGTCTGACGCAGATGCAGGCCGCTCGGACCGAGCAGCAGCAGCAGGCCCAGCAGCTACAGCAGCTCGATCAGCAGCGGCAGCGGCTCGCGGCCCAGTATGACCTCCAGCATCAGGCGCAGCGCAGCCTCAATCAGGCCGCCGCCGAGGCCCGCGCAGCGGCAGAGATTTGCCAGCAGCAGCAGCAAGCCTATCAGGCATTTTTAGCTGCCGAGACTGCGCTGCGATCGCTAGCCGAACGGGCTCGGGCACGGCAGCCGCTACTGCAGCAGCAGACCGCGCAGCAGCAAAGGCTAACTCAGTGCAACACGACCCTAGCTCGCCTGCAGGGGCAGCTAGAGCCACAAACCCAGATGCAGCAGTCGCTAGAGACGCTACAGCCAGCGATTGCCCAGCAGCAGCGGCTAGAACAGCAGCGAGCCGACCTGGCCGCCCAGCAGCAGGCGCTGTCTCAGGCACAGCTGAAGCAGGAAGCGCTGATGGCGCAGCAAACCAGCCTGGCCCAGCAGCAGCAGACCACTCAGGCAGAAATCGAGCGCCTGCAGGCATTCAGCGACAGCGTGGCGCAGATCCCGCAGTGGGAAGCGCAGCGTCAGCGCCTGCAGCAGCAGCTCAGTCGCCTAGAGGCGGCTCAGCAGTTTGAGGCTGAGCTGCAGCAGCTAGTCCGGCGAACCCAGACTGAGCAGGCGACCTATTCAACCCAAACTGAGGCAGCCCTGCAGTCGCTAGCCGATCTGCAGACGCGCCTGCCGCTCTCGAAGACCCTAGTAGATCAGCTGCGAACCGCGATCGCAACCGGACAGCAGCTAGCGCAGGCCACGCTCGACACCCTCGGCAGTATCCTGCAAGATCTCTCACAGCAGGTTGATGCCCGTCACCTACAGCAGCAGCTTGGGGCAGCACAGCAGCAGCTGCAGCGGGCCTATCAGCAGCAGGCCGATCTCAATGGCGTCAGCGCCCTCCAGCAGCGACTCGACCAGCTTCAGGGACAGCAGACGCAGCTACAGCCAAAGCTAGCGGCGGTGGCTCAGCAGCGACAGCAGCACGATCTGCTCAGCGCTCAGCTAGTCAAACTCGATCAGCAGCTCAGCCAGCTTGACAACCCGCGCGCTCAGGCGCGACTGCTGCAAGAGCGGATCGAGGCGCTGACGGCGGTGCAGCAAAGCTATCAGCAGCAGCAGCAGCAGCAGCAAACACTGATGACAGCGCTCGCCGAGCTGGAGGCGCAGCTGCAGGGCTTTGCTGATTTAGAGGCCGCTATGGCTGAGCAGCAGCAGCGGCAGCAGGCCCACCAGCCAGGCTATCTGCGCTATCTGCAGCATGAGAAGGCGGCCCAGACGCTGCCTCAGGTGGAAGCCGAGCAGCAGACGGTTGCCGCTGCCCTAGCAGCGCTGGAGGCGCAGCAGCAAACTGCGGCCGCCGACTATCAGCAGCTAGCCGCCGACTTTGATCCCGACCGGCTGCAGCAACTAGAAGTAGCCTACAGCGAGCTCAAGTCAAAGTGCGATCGCCTGCTGGGTAGCCTGCCTCAGCAGCAAAAGCTGCAGCAGGAGATGGCCACGCAGATTGAGGCTCTACAAAGCGTTGCTGCCCGACGCGATCGGGCTCGGGCTGAGCTAAAGCAGCGAGAGCGTATTAAGCGATTCATCAAATTTGCCCGCAAAGTCTACAAAGACGCTGGACCCCGGATTACCGAGCGCTACGTGCAGAGCATTTCTCAAGAAGCCGACCGAATTTTTCGAGAGCTTTTAAATCGGCCAAACACGGCGCTGCAGTGGACCCAAGACTACGACATCGTGGTGCAAGAAGGGGCTCATAAGCGACGGTTTATTAACCTTTCTGGCGGTGAGCAAATGTGCGCGGCGCTGGCGGTACGGCTGGCGCTGCTAAAAGTCTTAGCCGACATTGACGTTGCCTTTTTTGATGAACCCACAACCAATATGGATCGGCTGCGTCGCGAAAGTTTAGCAGAAGCCATCTGTCGGCTCAGGCGATTTCAGCAGATTTTTGTGATCAGCCACGACGATACGTTTGAGCAAGTGACCGAAAATGTGATTGTGATTGAGCGAGAGTAGCCCCACCGAAATGGGCATGCTAATCTTGCATAAAGTCTCGAGACAGAATTTTAAGACAGCACTGAAACCAGGCTGAGAGACAAGACTGGGCCCATCACGCGGACGAAGCGTAGCTGTGAAGCTAGCATAAATTTTTTGTGATTTCACGCCGATCCTCCTGACCTAACTAAGCGGAGTTGATTAATGAATTGTCGCCCTAGGATTGTCGCCCCAAGTCAATGGCTGTGGCCTTGCTGATGCCATAGCTGCTCTTCTCTGCCTGGCACAGGCTCTTTAAAGGGCGCAGCTGGTCTGCGTAAAGCAGTGACGAAATCTGGACAGCGTGGCACACAGCTGGGGTTTGCACCGTCTAAATTAACAAGGCATGACAGATTGCTTAAGGCTATAGCAGCTGAGATTCAGGGAGGTTGAGATCGATGCGGATGAGAACCAAGTCAAAAGGTCGGCAGGTCATCGTATGGGGAGGGCTTGCTGCTTCTTGGAGCCTCCTAGCTGCAGCTACGGTTCGCGGTGATAAAAGCGACGTTGTTACCTATGTGCCGCCAGAGCGTGACGACCCAAGCTCGGTTCAAAATGTAGCGACCAGCAAAATTGACTTCAGCTTTGAGGGCAGCTATAAGCAAGTCACTCAGCCTGAGATTTTAAGTACGCCCCAGTGGGGCTACGTTGCTCCGGCTGAGGGCACGATGTCTGCGCCTAGGGCTCAATCTGACACTGCGTCTCAGCCGCAGGCCGTGCGGCCGGTTACTCAGCCAGTTGCCCAGCCTGCCCAGGCGGTTGCGGCTGCACCGCCGGTGGTGCAGCCGTCTGCTATTCGGCCAGCCTTTACCGATGGCTTCACGTTTAATCACGAGCCCCTACGTCCGCCGGCTGCGCCCGCTCCTAGAAATCCAGCGCCGCCGCTGCCAATTACGGACGAAACGGCTATGTCGCCTCGGTTCTCTGAACCTATGGCAATGCACAAGTCAGACGTGTCAAAGGCGATCCCTCACACGACCTATGAGACCAGCATTGAAGAACTCACTGGTGGTGAGCGCTTTGTCGAGGAAGTGATTACGATTCCTGAGGCTGCAGCGCCGCCTGAGCCGACTGCCGTACCCGAAAATCAGGCTGAGCGCCTAGCACCAGAAGCGGCGATCGCAGCGGAGGTCTCGGCAAGGCCGAGTCTGGATCAGCTGTCTACGCTAGCGCTGGCTGCCCCCATAGAGCCACCGGCTGCGCTTCAGGTCGCAGCAATGCCGGCTGAGCTAGCCGGCCTACCGGCTGAGATTGCTCGTACCTGTGCCCTCGATGCTAATCTGAGCAGCCTAGCGATGGAGCCAGTCCTGCCAATTGCTGTTCATCAGGCAGATTCGCTGCTGCGCGATCCCCTAGCGGCTGAGTCAGATAGCCCCGACGCCAATCTCGGTCGCCCTCAGTCTGGCCACCTGGCTGACCGCAGTGTCTGTGTTGCAGATGCCTAGCTGCTAACATAACGACTATTCTTAAGCCAATTTGGGCTAACTAGAGAAAGCCAAAGACGCAGCCAACGGTCGTTGGCACAGGTGTTTCTGCAGAACCTGCTACCTCTAAAAAATTGGGTCTGCTGTAGCGCCTAGTGTTTCTCAGTCTGAATATGAACTTTGATCGAGCAGAATCAGCCGCTAACCTCGATATTTCTCATGATGAAATGATTCAGACGAGGCAGTCGGCAGCCGTTGCTGCACCGCCTACAGCTGTCGATGCTGCGGCGATTAACAGCAAAACGCTAAGACAAATTTTTCAGCTCTCGCCAATTGGCATGACCATCTTGGATCTAGACGGTCATTTTCTCAGCGCCAATCAAACGTTCAGTGCTGCCGTGGGTACTCGAGAGCTCGACCTGCTGGCGCGCTCCTTCGAAGACTTTACGCATCCCGAAGATGTGGCGCTGCTGCGATCGCTCGGTGGACAGCTGCTGCGCGGTCGCCGGCAGCACTTTCAGATTGAAACGCGCCACTGCAACGCCGCTCAGGAAGCGCTGCACGTCAGCCTCACAGCTACGCTAATCCGCGATACGCTGCAGCGTCCGATTTGCTTTTTGGTGCAGGTAGTCGATTTGACCGAGCGCAAGTGGATGGAAGCAAAGCTGAGGCATCATGCTTTCTACGATCAGCTAACTGGGCTCGCCAATCGCTTTTTATTTGTCAATCGGCTAGAGCAGGCGCTAATGCGGCTAGATCGCCGGCCGGCGCTGCAGTGTGCGGTACTTTTTTTAGATCTCGATCGGTTTAAGAGCGTCAATGAAAATTTGGGCCATGCGATTGGCGATCAGCTCCTCGTGGCGCTCTCCAAACGGCTCGAATCCTGCATTCGCCGCTGCGATACGCTGGCCCGCCTTGGTGGCGATGAGTTTGCTATCTTACTCGAAGAGGTGACTGGGCTCTCTGATGTGACAGCCGTGTGTAATCGCATCCATGAAGCGCTAAAAGCCCCGTTTCAGCTCAGCTACGAAGAAATCTTTACCTCGATTAGCATTGGCGTTGTCTGCGCCGTCAGTTCATCACAGATTGCTAGCGATCTGCTGCGCAGCGCCGATACGGCACTCTACCGGGCCAAGGCCCAAGGCGGTGCCTGTCACACCGTCTTTGAAAAGACGATGCATCAGCGGGCCGCTGCGCTGTGGGAAATTGCCAACCAGTCGCAGCTAGCCATTCAGCGACAGGAGCTAAAAATCCGCTATCAGCCCATCATTGCGCTGCCAACCCATCAGGTTGTTGGCTTTGAGGCGCTCATTCGCTGGCATCATCCTCAGCACGGCTCTATTTCTCCAGCTGAGTTTATCCCGGTGATGGAAGAAACGGGTGTTAGTTTCACTGGATATTAGGTT
>JAAHIA010000325.1 GCA_010671975.1 Leptolyngbya sp. SIO4C1
TTCAAAGTCAATATCCCTGAAACTAATAACTACACCTACCCTGATATCAGCGTTACCTGTGACGAACGAGACAAGGCCAATACGCAATACGTTGCCTATCCTTGCCTGATTGTGGAAGTGTTCTCCGAGAGCACCGAAGCCTATGACCGAGGCGGCAAGTTTAGGCTGTATCGTCAAAACCCGGCGTTAAAAGACTATCTGCTGGTCAGCTCTACGCGCATTGAGATGGACCTGTATCACAAAAATGAGGCGGGCGAATGGCTGATCGTCAACTACCAGCCTGGCGATACGGTAGACCTTGAAAGTATTAACTTCAGCTTTTCGATTGAGCAGGTCTATCGGGGGCTGACGCTTGGGTGAGCTGTATCTACTCATCTCTCCCGCCTTGCTGCGCCAAAAAATCTCGCAGCAAATCCTGCGTCATAGCATGGTCAGACAGCGTATCGGCTTGGTCAGACTGAATCGCCTGAGTGATGAGATGCTGAAGCGCTCGAAACGTTCCTTTCGTGTAAGGGTGTTCAGCCCCTAGACGAGCGTAAAACACGCCGAGCGCATGAAGATACAGCGGCTCGGCTTCGCTAAAGCGGTTTTGAGTAACGTAGAGACCCGCGAGATTTGCTAAATTAATCACAAAATCAGGATGATTTTCACCCAAAGCCTCTAAATCAATCTGAATCGCCTGCTGATAGAGCGGTTCTGCGGCTTCATAGCGCCCTTGCGATTCATACAGTGCCGCCAAATTGTTCAGACTCGTCGCCACATCGGGATGGCTATCGCCCAGCAGCCTTTGCCTCATCGCCAAGGCTTGCTGATAGAGCGGTTCTGCGGCTTCATAGCGCCCTTGCGAACGATACAGTGCCGCCAAATTGTTCAGACTCGTCGCCACAGCGGGATGGCTATCGCCCAGCAGCCTTTGCAGCATCGCCAAGGCTTGCTGATAGAGCGGTTCGGCATCTTCATAGCGGCCTTGCGAAAGATACAGTCCCGCCAAATTGTTCAGACTCGTCGCCACAGCGGGATGGCTATCGCCCAGCAGCCTTTGCCTCATCGCCAAGGCTTGCTGATAGAGCGGTTCTGCCGCTTCATAGCGGCCTTGCGATTCATACAGTCCCGCCAAATTGTTCAGACTCGTCGCCACATCGGGATGGCTATCGCCGAATCGCTGTTGCGTGGCGCTCAGGCAATTTTGATACCAGGGTTCTGCCTGGGCGTAGGCTCCCTGACCTACATAAAAGCGGGCGAGTGCGACAAATGGCCAAAGCAGCTCGTTTTCTTCATCGCCCAGGGCGTCTTGCCAGTCGGTTGCTGCTGTCTCGATGTGCGGCATCACTGGCGTCATCGCTAAAATCACAGCCTGCGTTGGGGTCTGCGGCATCTGCGATGACTTCTTCACCATCGACCGACAGTAGGTTTGCTTTAGCTCGTCACTATCGGCTCGCTCCGCCAGCTTTGCTAAGAAAAATTCTCGCAGCAGCTGATGCAGCTGATACGTCTTTGGTGCAATGCGCTGCAGCAGGCTGCGCTTTACCAGCTGCTTATCGCGCACGTAGCTAAGGGTTTCTTGTTCATCTTCTTTTGCCAAATTTGCCGCCAGTTCCCAAGCAATCGGCGCTAGCGCAAATAGGCCCAGCCAGCAGGCTAGCCGCTGAGCGGTTTCATCCAGCGTCTGCCAGCTCAGCTCAAAGGCTTCTATTACGCCTCGTGTCGCTGTCATGCCGTCGTAGGTTTCTTCTAGGGCAATATCTGCCACTCGCTTTTCTTTTAGCCGCTTGTGCAGCTCGGTCAGCGTCACATCAAATTCATCTAGATGGTTGCTTATCAGCTCTAGCCCCAGCGGCAAATAGCCTACCCACTCGCACAGGGCCTCGGCTGCTTCACGTTCGGTTTCGATGCGGTCTGCGCCTACAATTGCGCGCATCAGGTCTAGCGAGGCTGCGGGCGTTAGCAGCGCTAGCCTATAGTCTGTGATGTTTCTGGCTAGCCGCTGCCGTCGCGTGGTGAATAGCACTTGAAACTGCCGGCTGTGGCGCGGCGGCAGATAGTCTTTGATTTGCTCGTACTCGGTCACATCGTCGTAAATGATCAAGGCGCGATCGCCCGGTCGCGTTTGGGGCCAGTGCCGCCAGCAGCTGCTTACCTGAGTTGCTAAATCGTCTTTTTCAGACAAACGTAGGCTGAGGTATTCTTTGGCAAAGTTAACCAGCTCGGTCCCCACATTCAGCTCTCGCGCTGATAGCCAGCACAGCCCTGCCGGATACTCATGGCCATAGCGATCGGCATACTGCAGCGCCAGCTCGGTTTTGCCAATGCCGCCCATGCCCTGTATCGCGGTAATTGCCACGACCTCATGCTGCTGTAGCTGTGCGTGCAGGTCTGCGAGGGCCTGCTCTCGCCCGACGAAAACCGGCGCGACGTTTTTTGGCAGGTTTTCTGGCGTCGTGCTGTTCGGCTGAGTCGATAAAAACGTTTCTAATTCTTCAATTAGCCGATCTAGGCTAGGGTGAAAGCCGAGCTCTGGATGAATCGTAAAACCGTTGTAGTCACGCAGCGGTTTCAGGCTGTCGGGTAGCGCTGCGGCATCGGGCAGCCCTGCTCCATTCACCAGCAGCGGAATCACGCGCATGCCCTCCCGGTTTAGGGCTGTTTCAATTTCTCGCCTGACTAGGTCATCCGTATCGTCTAAGCGACGATGGCCGGCTTCGTCTTGCACCGTCAGCCAGGTAGGGCCTATCACCGCGATCAGCACCTGGCAGCGGCTTAGGGCGGCATTAATGTCTTGGCGAAACTCTGCCCCGCCGGAAATTGACTGGGTATCCTTGAAGACGTTTTTTGAGCCAAAGCGAGCGGCCAAACGGTCGTAAATCCGATCGGTGATATCCTGACTGTCGCTGCGACGATAGGAGATAAATAGGCTAGACATTGCGGGGCCTAAAGCAGACTGCTTATCACTGGGATACCCATCAACTGCCGTCAAATCCGCAAAGCATTAGAGTGCCTGTGAGCAATCTCGATCAATGTTTGGCGGCAATTCGCTGAGCAGGTTTTTCTGGCGCGATCGCACCTTTCTCTTGCTGCTTTAGCTCCCACACTTTTAGCACAATCATATATTCATAAAAAGCCTGCAGCGTACACCAGGTAAAGCCGGCTCGACCATCCCAGCAGCCGCCCAGCAAAAAATACATGTAGCCCCATCGCAGCAGCGGACGACAGGGCAGCCGCAGCGAGAGGTCTTTGAGGGCGCGGCGGCGTTCGATTTCTGAGCGGCTAAAGAGATCGCGCCAGCGCACCTGACCATGGCGCAGCTGCTGCAGCGTTTCTTTGGCTTCGTCGGTGGAATAGCGGTTATGCTTAGCCAGCCAGCGGCTTAGGCCCTTGCTGCAGGTATAGTGCGGATAGGTCTGCTGCAGAAAGCCGGTGGTGCCGCTAACCACTTCGCGCTCGGCATGGCCGTAGTCTTCAAACCAGACGCAGCCGAGCTTCAGCAGCCGCAGCTGATAGCGAGGATACTGGGTGCTGCGGCGAATCCAGCGGTTCATGAAGATGACGCGCTCAGCTACGTAGTAGCCGATATGCTGCGCGCTTTGAGCGGCGGCGAGGCATTCTTCAAACAGCGCTGGCGTCATTCGCTCGTCGGCTTCTAGGATGTAGGCCCAGTCATGCTTAGCAGCAATCTGCTCAAGCATCCAGGTGCGCTGCTGGCCGTGGCTTTCAAAGGCGTGCTGCACCACTCGCACGGGGTAGCGCTGGGCAATTTCAACGGTGCGATCGCTGCTAAATGAATCGACGACAATCACATCGTCTGAGAGCAGGGCTGATTCAATGCAGGCGGCAATGTCTAGCGCTTCGTTGTGGGTCAGAATAAAGACTGAAATCATGCGTGCGTCAGCGCGAGCGGTTGAGCCATCCATAGCCTAATGTCTATTAAGCCCCGCTGTCAGTGAGAACCGCAACTGCGACCGACCTCAGATTGGCAAAAGTTAATAGATAGAATTGGTACCATCAAGAATTGGTAAAATTCGCTACGCAGACTGATCTGAGTGCTCACCTAGCTGCGTCGCCAGTGCCGTCACCAAACGCTGATTGTCTGCCGCCGTGCGCACGGCCACGCGAAAATAGCGATCGCCTAGCGCTGGAAAGCTCAAGCAGTCGCGAATGTAGAGCCGATGCCGTCGTAGCAGCGCCCGCTGTAGGTCAGGGACGGCGCGATCGCAGGCGACGAGCAAAAAGTTGGCGCAGCCGGGCAGCGGCTGCAGCTCTGGGATTTGACTCAGCTGGCGAAAGAGTCGCGGGGTGGCTACCGCGAGCCAGTCCCAGGTTTGCTGCTGAAAGGCGATATCTTGCAGCGCGGCAGCGGCAGCGGCAGCGGCGAGCGCATTCACAGGCCAAGGATCGCGCCACTGCTGCCAGCGTCGCAGCCGATCGGGATGGGCGATCGCATAGCCTAGCCGCAGTCCGGGAATGCTGTAAGCCTTGGTTAGCGATCGCAAAATGACTAGGTTAGGACACTGCTCAACCCGGTCAATCAGGCTTTGCTGCTGCGCCGGTGGCAAAAAGTCCATAAAGGCTTCATCTACCACTACCAGGCTAAAGCGCGCTAGCTCTGGCAACATCGCCTCGACCGGCAGCAGCCCGCCGCTGGGGTTGTGCGGATTGTTCAGCAGCAGGCCCCAGTCAGGCGCTGCGATCGCGCTGCGCACGGCTGCTACCAGCCGCGCTGTGAGCTGCTGAGGAGAGTCAGGCACGGGGCTTAGGGCCACCGGCAGCGGCGTCAGCGTCTGACCAAAGCTGGCCAGCGCGCGAGCATAGTCGGCAAAGCCGGGTGCGATCGCATAGCAGCCGGCCCCCAACGAAAACTCCCGACCGGCCCAAGTCAACAGTTCTGCAGCACCGTTGCCTGGCAAGACCCAGTCGGGAGAAAGATGATGATAGTTAGCAATTACCTCGCACAGCTGCCGGTAGCTCGGGTCAGGATAGCGCACCAAGCGCATCAGATTGCCCTGAATCGCGTCTAAAACAGAGGCCGGTGGACCGAGCGGGCTGATGCTGGCTGAGAAATCTAAAATGTCGTCGGGGGAACAGCTCGCCAACCGAGCGGCCCAAGCTAGGTTTCCCCCGTGAACTGGTCGAGTTGTCAATGGGTTTGCAAGCTTGTTGGACCCTACTTAGCAACCATTTCTTTGAAGAGCTTTCCAGCCGAGAACGCCGGTACGGTCGTTGCTGGAATCACCATGGTATCGCCGGTCTTGGGGTTGCGACCCTCGCGCTCTTTGCGCTCACGGGGTTCAAAAGAACCAAAGCCAACTAGCGTGACCTTCTCTCCGTTAGAAACCGCTTCCATGATGGACTCAATCGCCGCTGAAAGCACAGCATCAGCCTGCTTCTTAGTAACAGAAGCTTTTTCAGCAACCTTATCCACTAGCTCACCTTTATTCATATGCCTGAATCTCCTTGCAGGTTTATTCTTAAACAAAGTTAAATTCACGCCGACTGAGCGCGAAAATTGGCCATCTATGAGACAGATCTCAGCCGATCGCTGAAACCCTTGAATCCTCATAAATCACTGACTTATTCTAAGCGCAACTTAGCCAATATGGATCCATAAGACCTTTAATTTGTGTGGATTTCAGCGATTTTTAGGAAAATTCACGTCTTCATAGAGAAATATTGCTATTGCTTATCAATTGAAAACGGCCAGAAACCTTAGCTCATAGGGCTTCTGGCCGATAAATTGAAAATGAAACAAAAGATAACGAAAGAGCAAAGATTGAAATTC
>JAAHIA010000326.1 GCA_010671975.1 Leptolyngbya sp. SIO4C1
CCAATGCAGAGATGACGGCCGCTGTAATTGGCAAAGCAGATCTGCGCGAAGCGAATCTAGAAGGCGCTAACCTGCGCGGCGCTAACTGGTCGAAGGCGATTATGTGCAACACGATTTTGCCCAACGTCGAAACCAACAACCGTAACTGTGACTAAAACGGTGACTAGCCGATGACTACTCCTTATCAAGCCGCTCATCAGGGTCTTGCGCTGATTGATCGCTCCCACTGGGGCCGCATCCGCGTCGCTGGCGATGACCGCATGCGGTTTTTGCACAACCAAACAACGCAGGCGTTTGAGCCGCTGCAGCCAGGGCAAAGCTGTGAGACGGTCTTTGTGACCGCGACGGCGCGCACAATTGATCTGGTGACGGCCTATGTCGAGGCTGAGGCCGTGCTGCTGCTGACGTCGCCTGGACTGGCTGCCCGTCTGCTGGAATGGATGGATCGCTATATCTTTTTTGCCGATAAGGTGACGCTGGAGGATATTAGCGATCGCACCTTTACCTTCACCCTCATTGGTCCGCAGGCGGCAGCGGCGCTGAGCAATCTAGGGCTGAGCGACCTGCCCGAGCCAGGACAGCATAGCAAAGCGCAGCTGGCCGATGCTACCGTTAACGTGGCTGCCGGCACCGGCCTAGCGCTGCCGGGCTATACCCTGATGGGGCCTAAGCCCCAGGCCAACGCCATTTGGTCAGCGTTAGCCGATGCAGCAATTCTCTCAGCGACAGACTGGGAGCAGCTGCGGCTTGAGCAAGGTCGGCCGCTGCCGGGTCATGAGCTGACAGAAGAGGACAATCCGCTAGAAGCTGGATTATGGCACGCCATCTCGTTTGAGAAAGGCTGCTACATCGGGCAGGAAACGATTGCTCGGCTGAATACCTATCAGGGGGTAAAGAAGCAGCTCTGGGGCCTGCAGCTGAGCGCATCGGCTGCAGCAGGCGACTCAATTACCTACGAAGGTGAAAAAGTGGGTCGGCTCACTAGCATAGTGGAGCGGCCAGCGGGCACGATTGGGCTAGGTTACATTCGTACTAAAGCGGGCGGCGCTGGCCTCAGCGTACAGGTTGGGGAGGCTAGCGCCACCGTAGTTGAGGTGCCCTATCTTAGTCGGGGCTATCTGACATCGGCAGATAGGTAATGATTGACAGCACCGCGCCTTGCGGATCTTGAATCAGGGCAAAGCGGCCTACGTCTGGGATATCAGTGGGTGACATCATGACCTGGCCGCCCAGCGCTTTGACTTGCTCAGCGGTGGCATCGACGTCGTCGACGGTGACATAGATGCCCCAGGAGGTTGGCATATCGGGCGCGTCGGGTGGCTTTGCCATGAGTCCGCCGACGTCGCTGTCGCCGGCTTTGATCACGGTGTAGGTCATGCCGTCAATGGGCTGATCTCGAAGTTCCCAGCCGAAGATTTGCTGGTAAAAGTTTTTAGCCGCTGCGGTATCGGTCGTCATCAGCTCGCACCAGCTGAAGGCGCCTTGCTGCTTGAATGGATTGACCATAATGCTTTCTGGACGATTCTGCTAGGTAGGAGAATCGTGACCTCGTAGCAACAACGGGTTTATTGTAATAGTATTTCTGTACTGCTGCTAGTTTTTTTTGGGATCTTTATGCAATAGTCCGGACAAAAAAGGAGAGGTTTGAACAGAAAAGCTATCCGGGATATAGGGTGTCAATAATCACAAAACACGCCCCTAGGTAGCTGATGGAATTCATGATACAAGGTTTACTGCGACAAGCAATAGACCGTTGCTTGACAGGTTTATTGCCCACTTAGAGTTAGACCTCAGTAAGTTAGACCTCAGTGCGATTAGCGGCTTGCCAGCCAGATTCGGGCCTCGGCTAGCTGCGATCGCTCAAACGCTTTGATCTCGGCTGGAAAAATTGTGCCCACGGCTTCAGCCAGCGTCCGCATCCACTGCGCATCAGCCACCAGCGCTACATGGGTAATGTCTCGTATCAGATAGGCCTGCTGTAAATCTTTCCACAGCGCCATTGGGTCTGCGCCCTCAAAGCTACGAATCTCTTCCAGCACCTTGAGTTTGCCATGCTTGGCTAAATCGGCTTTGATTCGAGGAATTATGCGGTCGAAGTCAGCTGCCGTGATTTTGCCTTCTACAACAATCTCAACAGTATTGCTAACGTCGTCGCTGGTATAGGTCATTCCTGAGACCTGACTAAGATCTGGTGCTGTTGCCAGCCAGGTACGGGCAGCGGCAAGATCTGCTTGCTCAAACGCTTTCACTTTAGCGGATAAGAGATTATCTGCTGCAGCTGCAATGGTCCGCACCCATTCTGCTTCGGCCACCACAGCGACGTGGGTAAAATCGTCAACATGCTGTAGCCCAAACTGCGCATCTTTCCAAAGCGCAATCGGGTCAATGCCCTCAAAGCTGCGAATCTCTTCTAGCAGCCGCAGCTTCCCCTGCGATTCGATATCAACCTTAAGCTGAGCCACGACCTGATCTAGATCAGCCTCGGTGATTTTGCCGGCAACCGTCAGCTCAACAATGTTGCTACCTAAGGTATTTCTATACTCAATCATGAGATATCTCCTAAACCTAGAATGACCACTCAGTCACACGGCTAATTATAGCCAACTCATTTAAGCCTATAAGTATCGCAACATCACACCATCCCCCTCTTTATCTCCCCCTTCTCCGGCAGCCCATTCTCAAACCAAATCGACCGCTGCGGAAACGGAATCGAAATACCCGCTTGATCAAATGCCTTCTTCAAGCGACGACGAAATTCGCGGCCGACCGGCCACTGCTGCAGCGGCTCCGTCTGCATCCACAGGCGAATGGTGATGCTGTTGTCGCCAAAGGCATCGACGCCGAGCACCTGCGGCGGCTCTAGAATCAGCGACTGCCAGTCGGGGTCCTGGCTAAGCTGGGTGGCGACTTTATCGATCACCGCGATCGCATGGTCTAAGTCGGTGCTGTAGGCCACGTTGATGCCCAGGTTAACTCGCGACCAGGTGCTGGTCTGGTTTTTCACCAGCCCGATCTGGCTATTGGGAATTGTGATTAGCTCGCCGTCCGGGTTGCGCAGCTGCGTCAGCCGCAGGTTGAGCCGTTCGACTAGGCCGCTCTCGCCGTTGAGCGTGATCACATCGCCCACGGCAAACTGGTCTTCTAGCAGAATCAGGCAGCCGTTGACCAGGTCTTTGATCAGGTTTTGCGCCCCGAGCGAGATTGCTAAACCAATCACCGCGCCGCCTGCGAGCAGCGACGGCACCGGCAGACCAAACTCAGTCAGCGTCAGCAGGATGCCAATCAGCACCAGCGTGCAGCTAGCGAGCCCCTGCAGGGCCCCCGAAACCGTCTGAGAGCGCAGCGCTTTGCGCTGTACAACGCCAAAGGAGAGATAGGCATTCTCTTTCCAGGCGCTGACGGAGCGCTGAATTAGGGAATTACTAATGCGGATCAGCAGGCTGACCACAAACCAGATCACGATTAGACTCAGCGGCTGCGTTAGCACCGTGCGACTCCACTGCATCAGGATGGGCAGCCGCGTTGTCAGCAGGTAGAGGCCCACGTACCAAACCAGCACCGCCAGCCAGATCAACAGCCAGCGGGCAAATTTGTACAGCGTTAGGCGTCGCTGTAGACTCAGCTGCTGCTGCAGCCAGTGGCTGATCTGAGCCGCCTCAAATCGTTCGGCCGGGTGAGAGCTGTCAGCAACGGTCTTTTGCTGCTCAGCCAGCGACTGCTCCGGTGGAGAAACTTCCGCCTTGCTAGCATAGCGCCGCTGCAGCTGAGCCTGGCGTTTACCCAGCCGCCGGTAGATCAGCGCCAGCAGACCGGTCAGCAGCAGGATACCTAGCAATATCGCTATCGTCTGCTGCAGCCGCTGCAGCAATACCTCAGGCGAGTAGAGCGTCTCTGCCTGCTGGATTTCGCCGGCTATTGCCGTCTGCCACTGCTGCGCCACCTGCTCGGGCGTTTCGCTGTAAAAGTTAGCGTCGGCCTGAGTCACCGTCGCAATCGTCAGCGGTCGCGAGCTGGTCGTGCTGGTCACCTGCACCACCGTCAGCCCCTGCAGCGTAGAGACAATCACCTGAGCCGAGCGCGGTGCTGGCGCTTCAGCCGCAGTGAAAGGCGCAAACAGGCGCGACAGCGCATTCTGTCGAAAGCGGCTGATCTCTAACCGCAGCAGGTCTTCGATATTGTGCGATCGCACCTCCACCGGCAGCTGTGCGCCATCTAAGCTGCTGCGGTCAATCACGGTTGGAGAAGCGATCTGAAACAGATTTTCACCCCCCAGCGGTGACTTTACCCAGGCCACCTCCAGCGCCCCGTAGCGGCTCACCCCGCTCGGCGGCAGCCGCGTCTCAGCGGCCACCGACCCGCCCAGCGAGGGCAGCTGCCCGTAGGCCTGGCTACTCCAGCCCATCACAGCTAGACTAGCCAGGAATCCCAGCAACAACAGGCGAATTAAACGACGGGTATTCATCATATGGTCAACGTCTCCGGGCTGAGGCACGTAATCGCACCGCTCAGCCATGATTGGATATTTCTGCAATTGGCCTCCGGTCGAACTTTAGGGCAGCGCCAGCGGCATCAATGGCCAATGCCGTGCCTAAAGACCTGAATCAGGTCGTCAAAGATTTGCTCGACGGCCTGTAGATCGATGTTCGTTTCCGTCCCTGCGGCCAGCTTGGTGGTACTTAGTCCCAGCTTTTCAGGGATGTAGTATCTCAGGTTATCGCCGGCAGTAACGATGATAAACGTTGCTAGATCAGGGTCTAGATCAGGCTGCAGGTCGCCAGCTGCGAGCCCTTTTTCAACCAGCTGGTGAATGTACTGTCGAGCCGGTGTTTGCGATCGCTCTAGGGCCTCCATTCGCAGGCTGCTGCTGCCGTAGGCCGCCCGGTTGATAATTTGGCTGAGCTCGGGATGCTGCAGGTTGAACTGCACGCTGGTTCTAAACAGCCAGCGCAGCGTCTCAAAAAAGTTACCTGGCGGCTCAGGATGCGTGGTTTGAATAAAGGCCATCTGCCGCTCGCTGGCTAAGTCAATCAAATAGAGATAGAGGTCTCGCTTGTCTTGAAAATATTGATAGAAGCTGCCTTTGGCAATCTTGGCCTGTTTGACGATGTTAGAGATCGAGGCGCTGTCGTAGTCGGCGGTGGCAAACTCTGCGATCGCCAGCTCAGTAATCATCTGTCGCTTGCGCTCAGGCAGGTTAAAAAAAGTTGGAGTCGGCACGATTAACGGAACTGGATGACGACTGGGGAGTCACATGACGCCTGAGTCATAGTTTAGCGGCTTGGGTGACTGCGCTGGCTTCTGCTGGTTGGTGAGTCGGTTTGGGAGGCGGTGGACATGAGCAGTAAAATTGGATTTTGCGATTTTGCTATCGCCTATGCCCATTGATACTTGGTTTCCGCTTGCGATTTACTACGAAGATTTGCCGGAAGCTGACCAGCATCGAGCAGCGCTGCTAGAGGCGGTGCTGCAGCTTGAGCAGGCTGGGCAGGCGCGACGCGCTTTTCCGGAAATGGCTTGGACTGGCGACCTGCACGGGGTAGAGCAGGTTCACTTAGACTCGCGCTTTGAGTGGATTGTCAGACAGGTAGAGTGCCACACGCTTTGCTATCTGCAGGCGCTCGGGCTAGATTTGAGCCAGCTTGATCTCTACATTCAGCGGGCCTGGCCGGTGGTGGCGCGGCATCAGCAAGAGGTGGGCTCGCACTGCCACAATACGGCCCACGTCAGCGCGGTTTATTACATTGCCGTACCTGAGTCAG
>JAAHIA010000327.1 GCA_010671975.1 Leptolyngbya sp. SIO4C1
GCGTGCCTTTGGAGCTGTCTGGGCAGATCGCTATTTAGAGACCATGCTGTTTGACTGTGCTGACGTCTCTGAAAGTAACTCAAGACGACAAAACGTAAAGAAGTGTGAAACAATTCTCATGCGTTAGGCACTTGCTGCCGGCGGATATAAAGCCCGTTTTACAGATGATGCAGCGATTGTAAACGGTTAGATACAGAGTTGTGCACAGCATCTGCACAAGCGAATTGATTAAATCAGGTCACTGGTTCGAAACGCCTGAGCCTTGATACTCTATCGAGGCTCGGTTCTCTCGATTTGAGAACATCTCAACATTGGAAATTGCCGATCGAGTCAGACGTGTGATCGTTCTACTTGCGTATTTCAAAACTAGGAGATTGTTTTTCCCATGTTCGACGCTTTTACAAAAGTTGTTTCTCAAGCCGATGCTCGGGGGGAATACATCAGTGATGACCGCATCGGTGCGTTAAATCAGCTGGTGTCCGATGGTAACAAGCGCATTGATGTCGTCAATCGAATCACGGGCAACTCATCTGTGATTGTGGCGAGCGCAGCCCGATCGCTATTTGCCGATCAGCCTCAGCTGATCGCACCGGGCGGCAACGCCTACACCAGTCGCCGCATGGCCGCCTGCCTCAGAGATATGGAAATTATTCTGCGCTATGTGACCTATGCCGTGTTTACCGGCGATGCGAGCGTGCTGGACGATCGCTGCTTAAACGGGCTAAGAGAGACCTATACGGCGCTTGGCGTGCCAGGGGCTTCGGTGGCAGAAGGCGTCAACAAGATGAAAGCTGCCGCGATCGCAATTGCCAATGACAGAAATGGCATCACTCAGGGCGATTGCAGCTCACTGATGGCTGAGCTAGGTGGCTACTTTGACCGCGCCGCTGCTGCGGTTGGCTAAGCCAAACTGCTTGTTGATAGTACTTTTGTAAACCTTTTTTAGAGAGATTTCTCCATCATGAAAACCCCCATGACTGAGGCGGTTGCAACCGCTGATTCACAAGGCCGCTTTTTGAGCAGCTCCGAACTGCAGGTGGCGTTTGGTCGCTTTCGCCAGGCCCAAGCTGGCCTATCGGCGGCACAAAGTCTTAGCAAAAATGCCGATAGCCTCGTCAACGGCGCTGCCCAGGCCGTGTACCAAAAGTTCCCCTACACGACTCAGATGGATGGCGATAACTATGCCTCGACGCAGAGAGGCAAAGACAAGTGCGCCCGAGATATTGGCTACTACCTGCGAATGATCACCTACTGTCTAGTGGCTGGCGGCACCGGCCCGATGGACAGCTACCTGATTGCCGGGCTCGATGAAATCAACAGTACGTTTGAGCTCTCGCCGAGCTGGTATATAGAAGCGCTGAAATATATCAAAGCCAATCACGGGTTGAACGGCGATGCGGCTGTCGAAGCCAACTCATACATCGACTACGCAATCAACGCCCTGAGCTAGCCAAGCAACTAGGCGAAGATCGAGAAGCAGAGATAGGAGCTAGGAGCTAGAAGCTAGGAGAAGGGCAACTTAGCCGCCTGCTGGCCTTTACCTTCTAACGTCTACCTCGCTTCTCGATTGTGCCCGCCCGTCTTGAGCACTTTTCCTTTGCCCACCGATGCCAATTTAAGAAATCCCTATGACCAGTGCAGCTTCAGCCAGACTCCTTGGCTTTGAACCCTTCGCTCAGCCTGCGCCTGTGGAACTGCGAGCGAACGCAGCCGAAGGCGATATTCAAGCTATCATTTGGGCCGCCTATCGTCAGGTCTTTGGCAACGATCATCTGATGGAATCAGAACGCCTGACCAGTGCCGAATCTCTACTGCGGCAGGGGCATATTAATGTACGCGACTTTGTACGTGCCCTAGCGCTGTCGGAACTGTATAAGCAAAAGTTTTTCTACAGCACGCCTCAGGCCCGCTTTATTGAGCTCAATTTTAAGCATTTGCTGGGGCGCGCCCCCTACGATGAAGCTGAGATTGCCGAGCATGTAGACCTCTATGTGCAGCAGGGCTACGAAGCCGAGATCAACAGCTATCTCAACGCGGCAGAATATCAAGAAAACTTTGGCGATCAGGTGGTGCCCTACTATCGCGGCTTCGCCACTCAGCGTAGCCAAAAGACGGTGGGCTTTGCTCGCATGTTTCAGCTCTATCGCGGCTATGCCAGCAGCGATCGCGCCGCCGTCAATAATAAAAAAGGCTGCCTGACTACCGAGCTGGCGCGCAATTCGGCTAGCCCAGTCAGAACCTCAACCACGGGCAAGGAGCTGCTGGGCACAGCCGGCGGCGCTCGCGAACAGCTGTATCGCATTCGCGTCTCTCAAGCAGCGAGCGGCCGCACCCCTCAGATTCGACGCGGCATGCAAGAATATCTCGTCACCTACGAGCAGCTGTCGCCGACGCTGCAGCGGCTTAACCAGCGCGGCAATCGCATTGTCAACATTACGCCGGCTTAGATATCAAAACTGCCCATCCCATCATCAGGAGATTGATTCTGTGGCTATTACAGCAGAGGCCGCGCGCCTTGGCACGGTTCCCTTTACCGAGCAAAGGCCCTTAGAACTACGACCCAAGGCTTCCCCAAGCGATGCGCAGACGGTGATTCAGGCGGTCTATCGCCAAGTTTTGGGCAATGACTATCTGATGCAGACAGAGCGGCTAGTTGAGCTGGAGTCTTTGCTAACCAACGGCGCATTGACCGTGAGAGACTTTGTGCGAGCCGTGGCCAAGTCTGATCTGTACAAGGAAAAATTTCTCTATCCCAACTTTCAAACCCGCGTCATTGAGCTAAATTTCAAACATTTGCTAGGGCGAGCGCCCTATGACGAAGCGGAAGTGATTGAGCATCTTGATCGCTACCAAAATGAAGGGTTTGATGCCGATATTGACGCTTATCTCGATACCGCCGAATATGAGACTCACTTTGGCGACTACATCGTGCCGTACTATCGCGGTTTTAATACACAGCCGGGGCAAAAGACAGTCGGCTTTACCCGCATGTTTAGCCTCTATCGCGGCTATGCCAATAGCGATCGCGCCCAGATTGCCGGTAGTGAATCCCGCTTGGCGACAGAGCTAGCGGCGGGCAGCGCCTCGGCAGTGGTCCCACCCTCGGGCGCAGACAGCAACGGCTGGGCCTATCGGGCTGCCAAAAAAGGATCGGTCAACAATCGCGTCTTTGGGCGACCCAGCCCCACCACGGCTCGCGGCGATCTCTATCGCATTGAAATTGCCGGTCGGCGGCTGCCGGGCTATCCCAGCATTCGACGTAGCAATCGGGTTTTAGTCGTCCGCTATGAAGCGCTCTCACAGACCCTGCAGCGCATCAGCAAAGAAGGTGGCCGCGTGGCAAATATTACGCCGGCTTAGCCGCTGGCAGGAGCTAAATACACTCTCATCGGGCATCCATCCTGTGATTAGTTCGGGAGGATGCCTTTACACTCACCCGAGGAACGAATCATGTTAGGACAGTGTGCGACCAGTGGCGCTACTAGCTCAGAAAATCGTATTTTTGTCTACGAGGTGACTGGCTTACGCCAAAATGAAGTCACCGCGAGCCGTCAGTCTCCGATTCGCAGCAGCCATCGCCATTTGATTCAGGTACCGTTTCACCGCATGGGTGAGGAAATGCGTCGAATTACGATGCTGGGTGGCAAAGTGGTCAATATTCGCCCCTTAGCAGCTTCAGAAGCTGAGCCATCTACCGCTGCCCCCGATGCGGCTGATGAAGCATAAGGCATGTCACTGGGTAAGCACTAGGCTCTGATCAAAGCTTTGGGCTATAAGAGAGGGAACTGTCTGAGCCCCCATCGTCATGGTCGACCTGCTCTATTCGTCTGCCCAACCGCTTTATGACTTTCTGAATGTTAGGCTGTTCTGGATTGGTACCACCGAAATTACGCTGTTACTACTGATCAAGCTGGTGACGCTGCTGGTACTGATCTTTGTGACGATCGGTCTGCTCAAGAATTTTCTCAAGCATCAGCTGCTGATTCGCGTGGGCATTGATGCCAGCAACCGCGAAGCGATCGCAACCCTGTTTAGCTACTGCATCGGTGCCATCTCAATCGTGGTGGCCTTGCAGAGCTCTGGCATTAACCTGATGTCGCTAGGCATTATCCTAGGCGGTTTGGGGGTGGGCATCGGCTTTGGCCTGCAGCACATCGTTGATGACTTCTTTAGCGGGCTGATTCTCATTTTTGAGCGCACCTTAAAAGTTAGCGACCTAATTGAGCTAGACGACTATCGCTTTAGCGGGCTGCTGGGCCGAATTCGCGAGGTAAAGCTGCGCTCAACCGTCATTCGTACGCTCGATAACGGTGACGTGGTGATTCCTAACAGCCAGCTGGTGCGCAACCGCGTGCTCAACTGGAGCTACGATACGCCGATTGCGCGGCTAAAAATTCCGGTGGGGGTGGCCTACGGCAGCGACCCAACGCTGGTAACCGAGGTGCTGCTGCGCTCGGCCCACATGGAGCCAGCCGTCTGTGCACAGCCGATGCCGAAAGCCATGTTTATGGCCTTTGGCGATAGCGCGCTGCAGTTTGAGCTGTGGGTCTGGGTAGACTTTAACCAGCGGTTTGAGACACAGAGTTCGCTGCACTTTATTATTGAGCACAACCTGCGGCAGCACGGCATTGTGATTGCCTTTCCACAGCAGGACGTGTGGCTGCGCAACCCAGGCATGCTGACGGCCCCAGTGAGCAACGGCAAGGGCCAGCTAGATACCGCCGCTGCGATCGCGCCGCGACCGGCCTATCCGCCCTCGCTGCGAGAGCTGCTGCGCCAGGTTAGCTACTTTGAGAACTTCAGCGATCTAGAGCTGCGTCAGCTGATTGAGATTGGCTATCGCCAGCGTCGCAAAGCTGGCAAAGTTCTCTTTCACGAAGGCGATCCGGGCAATGCGTTTTACGTGATTTTAGAAGGGCAGGTTGAGATTGTTGCTGAGAAGCTAGACCGCAGGCTCGCCACGCTAGAAGCAGGTCAGTTCTTTGGTGAGGTAGCGCTGCTGTTGGGCATTCCCAGAACGGCTACCGTGCGAATTACTGAAGATGCGCTGCTGTTTGTGATCAACCATCAAAGTTTTTCTCATCTGCTGCGCCGCTGCCCCGATCTGTCGGCGCTCATTCTGCGCGGGCTGAGTCAGCACAAGGCTGAGCTAGCCGAACGCCAAAGAGAGATGAGAGCCTTAAATCTGGTCGATGTCGGTGAAGATGACAACAATCCGGTGATTTGGGCCAGAAAGCGACTAAAGCGACTGTTTGCCCTGTAAGAGAATGGTGAGACCTTAGGGATTTGCTCAACAATGAAATACCCGCAGATCAAGTTTCGACTCCGCTCAATCAAAATTGGCAGGTTGAGCGAAGTCAAAACCGGGTTGATCAGAAATTTTCTGCACAAATAAAGCAGCTAGTTTATTCCAGCAGCAGGTGCTTGGTTAAAATCGCCATGACTTCGCTGCCGCGCCCGGTAGGCATGGGCGTGCTCCAGTCGTTGGGTTCGGCATAGCCGCGCTTATGCAGGATTTTGATGGTGATTTGTACCACGGCGAGCGAGCCGAAGGCAATCAGGCGCAGGGGTTCGCGACGAGGCGTATGGTCAGCTGAAAGCGGGGGCACCGCAGTGCCGCCATCAGATGGTTGAAACATGGGTTCTGCTTCCTTTTGAGCGTTTGGTTGGGTGCCCCGCTGAGGGCAAAACCTCAGCGGGGCGGGGGAAACAGAACTCATAAACCCTAGCT
>JAAHIA010000328.1 GCA_010671975.1 Leptolyngbya sp. SIO4C1
ATAGTCGCTTGCTGCGCTCAGGATGTTGGTTGATATAATTGTAGGGATTTTTCATTGGGTGGGTAGAACTCTACTTTTAGTGTTCTACCGCCTTTTTTTGTCCGAATTTATATTTTGGAGATGTCTAGTGGATAGTGCGCCGAGAGATCAGCAATCTCAAAGGGCAGGCTCTAGACCAAGACTATTGCCATAGCTTTACGATTGATGAGCCGATTCGACACCGGTTTCTATCTCTAGACGGTCGGCGCTTGCCCTCGCAGCGCTCAGCGCGGGTTGAAACCGGTCGACTGCTGGATTATTTGTCAGCGCGATCGTACCTGGCTGTCACTGACGCAGCCGGGCAGCGGCTGCCAGCGGTTTTCTCACCGTCAGCAGATGGCCAAGCCGTCCTAATTGATCTGCTAGAAGCGCCCCAAGCGCAGCAGCTGATCTTAAGGGCTCACGAACGACTAGAAGACGTGGCGGGAAATCGAGCTGCTGCTGCCTTCGAGGTAACCTGCTTCACTTGTCTGTCTTAGTATCATCTCCGGTAATCATCTCCGGCGGCGGCTGCCAGCGATACCGGGCTAAGCTAATTTTATTTTGCTCAAAGACCACCCCTTCAGCTTCGAGCATGACGCGCTGCAGGTCGTCGCTGCCGTCGCGAAAGGCAGACTGAGAAATTTCGCCTTTGGCATTGATCACCCGATGCCAGGGAATGTCATCATCTGGGGCGACATGATAGAGAGCATAGCCAACCACGCGCGGCTTGCCGAACAGGCCAGCCAGCTCAGCCACCTGACCGTAGGTAGCCACCTGACCATAGGGTATCTGCCGCACGATATCGTAGATTTTGTCGTAGGTAGACATTTAAGTCTCACAGGCGATCGCAGCAAAGCAGTGCGGGCAGCACAGCAGCATCAAAGAGCGCGCCGCCACCGGCACGGCCTGATCTTGATGGTAGACTTTGCCTTCCTCAACAAAGCCGCGCTCTTCTTTAGTGTCAATCAGCACCTGCCATTCTTTCATCTCCACATCTTCAGGAATGACAAACTCTTGCACGTCTGAATAGGCATTGAAGAATAGCAAAAAGCTGTCGTCAATGACGCGCTGGCCGCGCTCATCGGTGGCGATAATCTCTTCGCCGTTGAGAAAGATGCTGATTGCCTTGACTTCGCCTTCGTACCACTGTTCGTCATTAATTTGGGTGCCGTCTGGGTTATACCAGCCCAGGTCAATCACGCCTGAGCCGTGAATTTGACGCCCTTGAAACCACTGCCGGCGACAGAAGGTGGGATGCTGCTGACGAAACGCAATCAGCTGGCGGGTAAAGCTCAGCAGATCGGCGTTGCGATCGCGCATCTCCCAGTTAAACCAAGAGAGTAAACTGTCTTGGCAGTAGGTATTGTTGTTGCCATACTGCGTACGGCCAAACTCGTCGCCGCCCAGCATCATCGGCACCCCCTGGGAGAGAAACAGCGTCGCTAAAAAGTTACGGCGCTGCTGGGCGCGCAGGGCTAAAATCTCAGGATCGTCAGTTTCTCCTTCTGCGCCGCAGTTCCAAGAGCGGTTATAGCTTTCGCCATCGCGGTTGTCTTCTCCGTTGGCTTCGTTATGCTTTTCGTTATAGCTGACCAGGTCGTTAAGCGTGAAGCCGTCATGAGCGGTGATAAAGTTGATGCTGGCATGGGGCAGCTTGCCGTTGGCCTGGTAGAGGTCAGAGCTGCCGGTAACGCGAAAGGCAAATTCACCCAGGCGGCAGTGCTGGTCGCGCCAAAAGTCACGCATCGTGTCGCGATACTTGCCGTTCCACTCGGACCACAGCAGCGGAAAGTTGCCGACCTGATAGCCCCCTTCGCCCAGATCCCAAGGTTCAGCAATCAGCTTAGTGGTCGAGAGAATCGGATCTTGGTGAATGATGTCGAAGAAAGCAGCCAAATTATCCACTTCAAACAGCTCGCGGGCTAGGGCTGAGGCCAGATCAAAGCGAAAGCCGTCGACGTGCATCTCCTGCACCCAGTAGCGCAGGCTGTCCATAATCAGCTTTAGCACCTGCGGATGGCGCACGTTCATCGAATTGCCGCAGCCGGTAAAGTCCATGTAGTAGCGGCGACCGTTCTCGACTAGGCGATAGTAGGCAGCATTGTCGATGCCGCGAAACGAGAGCGTAGGACCGAGGTGGTTGCCTTCACCCGTGTGGTTGTAGACCACATCGAGAATCACTTCAATGCCGGCAGCGTGCAGCGCTTTCACCATTTGCTTAAACTCTTGCACCTGCGCGCCCTGGCTGCCGGCGCTGCTATAGCCGCTGTAGGGAGCAAAGTAGTTGAGCGAGTCATAGCCCCAGTAGTTGCGCAGCCCGGTGGTGATCAGATGCCCCGGATAGGCGTTAAAGTGATGCACCGGCAGCAGCTCAACAGCGGTGACGCCCAGCGACTTGAGATAGTCAATCGCGGCTGGATGACCCATGCCGGCATAGCTGCCGCGCAGCGAGTCAGGAATGTCAGGATGCTGCTGAGTAAAGCCTTTGACATGCACCTCATAGATGATCGTCTTATGCCAAGGGGTATCAGGGTACCGGTCACCCTGCCAGTCAAAATTAGAATCAACGACGATGCCTTTCGGGACAAAGCCGGCATCGTCAGTCTCAGAAAATGCCAGGTCGCGATCGCGATTGTTAAACTGATCCATCGGGTAGCCAAAAATCTCGGCCCCAAACTGAATGTCGCCATCCAGCGCCCGCGCGTAGGGATCGATCAGCAGCTTGTTGGGATTAAACCGATGCCCGCGCCGAGGGGTATAGGCCCCGTGCACCCGATAGCCGTAGCGCTGGCCTGGCTCAATCCCTGGCAGGTAGCCGTGCCACACGTGATTCGTCACCTCCGGCAGCCGGATCCGCGTTTCTTTCCCCTGCC
Organism: Leptolyngbya sp. SIO4C1; assembly: GCA_010671975.1. GTDB lineage: Bacteria > Cyanobacteriota > Cyanobacteriia > Phormidesmidales > Phormidesmidaceae > SIO4C1. The sequence goes on from JAAHIA010000328.1 coordinate 2,895, forward strand.
GGTCAAACAGGCAAAGTTCTACGGCATCTGCATTTTCAGAGAAGAGCGCAAAGTTGACGCCCTGCCCGTCCCAGGTGGCCCCCAAAGGATGAGCGCGACCCGGCCAGACTTCGATATTCATAAACGCAGTACTCGTTGATTTGTGCACGCCTCACTGCCCCATTCTAATCGCTGGCGTGAAGCCTCCGTAAATCCAGCCGTTCCTCTGCCAAGATTGCGTGAAGTTCGGCCTGGCTTAAGCACCTCTTAACCGCAGCATACCGTTTCTTAAACTGGCTTCAGAGCTTCTTAAACTCCAATCAGTAAATTTTCTAGGGCGGGAATCAGGATAGGACCGCCCTTGGTGCGGTTAGGTGCTGCTCGGATACTGACTGGAGACTAGAGTTCATGAAAATGCTTCGACTATTCAAACGGACAGCCCTGCTGGCTGGAAGTTTGAGCTTGCTGAGCTGGCTGACGGCCTCATCGGCTCAAGCTTTTACACTGACGGTTTTACACAACAATGATGGAGAATCTCAGCTGACGCCCGACGGAGATGAAGCCGGGGCTGCCCGCTTTGTCACCTTGATCAACAGCCTGCAAAACAGTGCGACCACCGATGCGGTGATTACACTGTCATCGGGCGATAACTTTCTAGCCGGCACTGCCTTTGACGCTAGCCTCGATGACGGCATCTTCTACGATGCGATTGTGCTGAATGCAATTGGCTACGATGCGATCGCGCTGGGCAACCACGACTTTGACTTTGGCCCCGACCTGCTGGCCGAGTTTATCACCAGCCCCCAGTTTACCAATCCGGTGCCTTACCTCAGTGCCAACCTTGATTTTTCGGGGGAGCCGGCCCTGCAGGCGCTGTTTGAGCTTGGCCCGATCGACGCCAGCGCCCTCACTAACAACGTCATCAGCGAGAGCGCCATCATCGACAAAGGCGGCGAGAAAATTGGCGTGGTTAGCGCCATCACCGAGGAGCTAGCCAGCATCTCTAGCCCGCGCGGCGTTGAGATCGAGCCGGTGCTGGCCGCCGTGCAGGCAGAAATTGATCAGCTCGAAGCGCAGGGGATCAACAAAATTATCTTGATTAGCCACCTGCAGTCGATCAACAACGAGCTGGATCTGGTGCCGCAGCTGAGCGGCGTAGACATTGTGATTGCCGGCGGCGGCGATGAGCTGCTAGCCGATGCAGCCGGTACGCTGCTGCCCAGCGACCAGGCGCAGCTCGATGCTTTCTTAAACGATACTGACGGCGACCCAGAGACCAACCCCAACCCAGTTTTTGGGGACTACCCAATCGCCAGCGCCGTCAGTCAGAACGGTCAGGTAGTGCCGGTGGTCACCACGCCCGGCAACTATCAGTACATTGGTCGCCTAGAAGTCGAATTTAACGACCAGGGCGTCGTCACCAGCTTTAACGGCGAGCCGGTGCGCGTCCTGGCGCAAGATCCTAACACCAGCCCCGACCCGTTCGTGCAGGCCAATGCGGTCGAGCCGGTGCTCGAAAATGAGGCCGAGCTGGCCCAGAACGTGATTGGTCAGACCGACGTGACGCTAGACGGCACGCGCGCGCTGGTGCGCACGCAGCAGACCAACTTCGGCAACCTGATTGCCGACTCGCTGCTGTGGCAGGGGCAGCAGCTGGCCGATGAGTTTGGCGTCGATAGCCCGCAGGTGGGGCTGCAGAACGGTGGCGGCATTCGCAACGACGTGGTGATTCCAGCTGGCTCAGACATCACCGAGCTAGATACTTTCACGGCCCTGCCTTTCCCCAACTTCGTCAGCGTCATTCCTGACGTCGGTGCAGCGCTGTTTAAGGCAGTGTTAGAAAATGCCGTCTCTCAGGTCGAGGACGTTGCCGGTCGCTACGCCCAGGTGGCTGGCTTTACCCTCGGGCTAGATTTAACCGCTGCGCCCGGCAGCCGCGTCATCGACGTGACGCTAGATGACGGTACGCCAATTGTGTTTAACGCTCAGGTAGTGGCCGGTGCCCCCGCCGTTGATGTCGCCACTATCGACTTCCTAGCGCGCGGCGGCGATGACTATCCCTTTACTGGGCTCGACTTCACCAGCGTTGGCGTCAGCTACCAGCAGGCGCTAGCCAACTACATTCAGCAGGAACTAGGCGGTACCGTCACCGCTGAAGCCTACCTGGTGGATAGCGATCGCGTCGTTGCCACCATGTTTGACCCAGACGAGTCGCTGTCCTCTGGCGGTGACGGCGGCATGGACGGCGATATGGATGGCGGCATGGACGGCGGCAGCGATCCTGCTTCGGTGCCTGAGCCTGGCACCGTTTTGGGCCTGATTGCCACTGGCGCGATCGCAGTGCTAAAGCGGCGTACTGCCTAGACCAAACCGGATAAAGTTTTCCATAGCACATCACTGGCGGAGGATTCATCAAGAATGCTTCGCCTTTTTTGTGATCGATGTTACCGTTTGAGGCCCACTGAGATCACAAGGCCGCTGCGGCACAATCACTGCCGAGGCTGATTTAGATCTCTAAGCTAGGGGCATCAGGGCAATAGAGAACAGTTTTAAACGCAATGGCTAAGGTGTGCAATAAACCCGTTAAGCAAAACCCATTTACTACCTACCGCGATCCCAAGACTGGCAAATGGCACGTCGTTAAGTCGACTTAAGGAAAGTTGCAAATACCGGCATCGGTCTAAGTTTCCTGCCACAATAGCGGCGTGATGGTTTCGTGAGGCTGCCGCTATGCGATCGCTATACCCGCCGATTGAACCCTACCGCCGCGATACGCTGCCGGTATCAGCGCTGCATACGCTCTATTTTGAAGAATCCGGCAATCCGGA
>JAAHIA010000329.1 GCA_010671975.1 Leptolyngbya sp. SIO4C1
CTCTGTCTCCACTGCGTCAGAGCCGTGAATGATATTGCGGCCAATTGTGATGCCATAGTCACCGCGAATCGTACCAGGCTCGGCCGTCAGCGGATTGGTGGCACCGATGATTTTACGCGCTGAGGCCACTACCCCTTCGCCTTCCCAAACCATCGCCACCACCGGTCCAGACGTAATAAAGTCGACCAGCCCGCCAAAGAAAGGCTTCTCGCGATGCACATCGTAGTGCTTCTCAGCCAGCTCGCGCGAGACTGCCATCAGCTTCATGCCCACCAGCGTAAACCCCTTACGCTCAAAGCGACTCAAGATGTCGCTTACTAGCCCGCGCTGTACGCCATCGGGCTTAATCATAATAAACGTGCGTTCCACAGCTTCAATGCTCCTAACTACGTCGTCGAACCTTTTCTATGCTCAGAAAAGGTTGTCGCTTTGTAAAGCATTTTTCTTAAAGTTTTGGCAGAGCTGCTCGTGAAATCGCAAAGAAACTGGCTACGGCTGGCTATGCGCTAGGGCGAATATCGTTTGGTTGAATCTCGGCGGGTTGAATGTCAACCGCTGGCGGGGGCTGAACGCAACCAAGGTTGAAGATATACAGTACATCGCCGCGAGGCGATGCCTCGAAGCTGGCATGAAAGGCTTTAGCCTGGGCATCGAGATACTGCTTGGCCTCCGGCCCGCTGAGCTGCGTCAGCATGGCAAAGTCAAGTACGCTGATCTGCCCCTGCTGCTGTCTGAGCAGCTGATAAAAGTGGTTGTTCAAAAACGCGCTGTGCGAGCGCTGCTGCTGCTGATAGCGCTGCCAGAAAATATAGGCACCGGCAAGCAAGCCGCCCATGAGCAGCCAAGGCAACAGCAGCCGCAGCAGCAGCACAGCCAGCAGCAGCACGAGACAAATCCCCAGCGCCAGCCGTATCTGAGCTTCTAAATTTGAACGGGGCCGCGATCGCATGCTCATAAAACTCGCTAACTACGATCCAGTCTACTGAATCCTTTAGCGAGTGGCCTACCCCCCGACTCAGGGTACAAAAACGGCACCCTTCGGCTTCGCTCAGGGTGCCGTTTATTCAACATCCGAACCGGATGAGCTTAGTAATCGAAGTCGCCGCCCATGCCTGCGCCAGCCGGTGCTGCATCCTTCTCAGGCAGATCAACCACAATGCACTCAGTGGTAAGCACCATTGAGGCAATTGAGGCTGCATTCTGCAGCGCTGAGCGGGTTACCTTAGCGGGGTCAACGATACCGGCTGCGAACATATCAACAAAATCGTTGGTGGCCGCATCATAGCCGACTTTGAAGTCTTTCTCTTTGACACGCTCAACGATCACAGCGCCGTTTTGACCAGCGTTTTCAGCAATCCGCTTGAGCGGTGAAGCCAGAGCGCGGGTCACAATCATAGCGCCTGTGAGTTCTTCCCCAGACAGCTGGCTGGTGGCCCAGTCTTCCAGCTGAGGGGCTAGGCTTGCCAGCGTCGTACCGCCACCCGGAACGATGCCTTCTTCGACTGCTGCTTTAGTGGCGTTGATGGCATCTTCTAGACGCAGCTTGCGGTCCTTCATCTCGGTCTCAGTCGCGGCCCCCACTTTGATCACGGCCACGCCTCCCGAGAGCTTCGCCAGTCGCTCCTGCAGCTTCTCCTTGTCGTAGGTAGAGTCTGACTCTTCAATCTGACGACGGATCTGCTCACAGCGGGCTTTTACGTCAGCTTCGTTGCCTTCAGCCACGACGGTGGTGTTGTCTTTCGTCAGGGTGACGCGACGGGCTGAGCCCAGCATGTCAACCGTCACGCTATCAAGCTTGAGGCCAGCGTCTTCAGTAATCACCTGACCGTTGGTAAGCACAGCGATATCTTCTAGCATGGCCTTGCGGCGATCGCCAAAGCCGGGTGCTTTCACAGCAGCAACGTTGAGCACGCCGCGCATACGGTTGACCACCAGGGTCGCCAGCGCCTCTTTCTCAATGTCTTCAGAAATAATCAGCAGGGGTTTGCCAGAGCGCGCTACCTGCTCTAGCACTGGCACGAGGTCCTGCACCAGCGTCACCTTTTTATCGGTAATCAGAATTAGCGGCTCGTCTAGAATGGCTTCCATCCGCTCGGTGTCGGTGACGAAGTAAGGCGAGATATAGCCCTTATCAAAGCGCATCCCCTCGGTAATTTCGAGCTCGGTCGTCATCGACTTGCCTTCTTCGAGCGAGATGACGCCCTCACGGCCAACCTTGTCCATCGCTTCGGCAATCATCTTACCGACTTCAGCGTCGTTGCCGGCTGAGATAGTACCTACCTGCGTGATCGCGTTAGAATCTTCTACCGGACGAGCCTGAGCCGCAATTTTATCGACCAAAAACGCGGTGGCCTGGTCGATGCCGCGCTTTAGTGCAATCGGGTTAGCCCCAGCGGCCACGTTACGCAGGCCCTCTTTCACAATGGCGTGCGCCAGCACGGTAGCAGTCGTGGTGCCATCGCCGGCTGCATCGTTCGTCTTAGAAGCGGCCTGTCGCAGCAGCGATACCGCTGTGTTCTCAATGTGATCTTCTAGCTCAATCTCTTTGGCAATCGTCACCCCGTCATTGACGATTTGAGGGGCGCCGAATTTTTTCTCTAGCACGACATTGCGCCCTTTGGGCCCAAGCGTGACGGCAACTGCTTCCGCTAGAATGTCGAAGCCATGCTCTAGCGCTCTACGAGCGTCTTCGTTGTAGGTGATTGACTTGGCCATAGCTTAAAAATATTGCTCCTGGTTGTAGGGTGGACTGATTGACCGCTGCGCGCCTAGGCCAGCGTTGCCAAAATGTCTTGCTCGCGCAGCAGCACGTAGTCGTCAGCACCGAGCTTGATCTCTGTACCGGCATATTTGGAGTAGAGCACCTTGTCGCCTGCTTTAACTTCCATTGCCTGCACGCTGCCATCGTCGTTGCGCTTACCTGAGCCAACCTGAACGATTTCGCCTATCTGAGGCTTTTCTTTAGCCGTGTCGGGTAGCAAAATGCCGCCTGCAGTTTTCTCTTCAGCATCGCTGACCTTAATGAGAACGCGATCGCCTAGCGGCTTAACCGTTGAAACGCTGAGTGAAATAGCTGCCATCGGTTGTGACCTCCTTGTCAAAACTAACCGGTCAAAACTAACCAGTCGAAACTAACCATCGTGTTGTCAGGAGCTCAGTATTTAGCACTCTCAACTCCTGAGTGCTAATTTACCGAGCCCAGCTAGCCGCCGACAATAGCTAACTGAGTGTGGTTTGCCGAACCTGCTAAGACTAATTTTTGTGGTCTAACCCTGACCGGCGAAGATACGTTCGATTGCGATCGCAATTCGCTCAACATCTTCATCTAGCAGCGGCGGCCAGTCTACCTGCCGGCGTCGCCCTTTCTCATAGCACCAGCGGCTTCGGTAGGCCAGCTGATGCAGCGCATAGGCCAGCTGACGATCTAATCTGGTTTCCGCCTTCAGTCGGTCAGCAATGACTTTGAGGGCGAGCAGCAGCGAGGTGACCTGACCTGGGACGGGCGGCTGTAGCTGCTGCAGCCTTGCTAAAAAGGCATCGGTAGGGGGATCGCCAATCAAGGCTTGTTTCATGACTAGCTCACAGGCGGTCTCGAAGTCCATCGATTTTTTCCTCCTTATCTAAGGGCGAATGAGGCTCGATTGGCTGTCGTTCTCTAGACCTTGGCGGGCACCCTAAGTCGGTCGCTGTATCGCTGCCGTGAGCACCGCCTGTATGACGACTGCTCGTCTGCGCGCTGCCTGTTGTCTAAGATACTTTGCAAAACTTTGCTAAAGCCAGCGGCAGAAGATTCATCAAAAATTTATGGGTTGGCTATACATCAGCGCCGGCGTCATAGGCAACACTAAACACAGCTGGCTGAAGCTATCGTACTGTTTCAACCGTGGTTCTGCTGCATGAGTTTTTCTGAGTCGCAACCGGTCCCTTTTGTCGATTTATCCCTTCAGCATCAGCCCCTGCAGTCAGATATTTTGGCTGCGATGCAGGCGGTGCTGCATCAGGGCGACTATATTTTAGGTCAAGCCGTGGCCGATTTTGAGCAGCAGTTCGCTACGCTCTGCCAGACGGCTTACGCGGTAGGCGTGGGCTCAGGCACCGACGCGATCGCGCTGGGTCTGCAGGCCTGCGGCATTGGCGCCGGCGACGAAGTGCTCTTGCCGGTCAATACGTTTATTGCCACGCTGATTGGCATACTGCAGGTAGGGGCAACGCCGGTTTTTGTAGACTGTGAGCCAGAGACGGCTCTGATTGACCTGGCGGCTGCAAAGCAGGCCATTACCGCGCGCACGCGCGCAATCGTGCCAGTGCACCTCTACGGTCAAATGGTTTCGCCTAGCGCACTGCTGCAGCTAGCAGCGCAGCACAACCTGATCATTTTTGAAGATGCGGCTCAGGCGCACGGGGCCGAACGTGAGGGCTACCGCGCCGGCAGCGTCGGTCTAGCCGCCGCGTTCAGCTTTTATCCCAGTAAAAATCTAGGGGCGATGGGCGATGGCGGCATCGTGGTCACTCAGCAGTCGCTGATTGCTCAGACTGTGCGATCGCTGCGCAACTATGGGGCCACCCGCAAGTACGTGCATACCGACCCGGGCGGTACCAACAGCCGGCTTGATACGCTGCAGGCAGCGGTACTTAAGGCCAAACTGCCATCTCTAACGCAGTGGAACCGCGATCGCAACCAGCTGGCCGCGCTTTACGATCGGCGGCTGCAGTCGCTATCAGCCGAGGGCATCGTGCCCATTCGCAATGACTGCGACGCAGGCCATGTCTATCATCTCTATGTTGTTCGCCTGCTGCCCCACTGTCCGATTGATCGCACGGTGCTACAGCTTGAGCTCAGCCGCCATGACATTCAATCCGGCATTCACTATCCGGTGCCCTGTCATTTGCAGCCGGCGTTTCAGTCTTTGGGGTATCAGCCCGGCGCTTTTCCGGTGGCAGAACATCTCAGCCAGCAGATTCTATCCCTGCCGCTCTATCCTGGACTAACAGAAGCTCAGCTGCACCGAGTGATGGATGTGATTGCGGCGCTACTCGCTGCGGCTAAGCAGCCTTATCCCCTGTAAACCTTGCCTAGGGCCACACGATGCTCAATAGCAAAAAGCTGTCTAGTCAACCGCCGTCGCTTGCCCTAGAGTGGGTGATTGGCGGGCTTTTGGTACTACTGTATGCACCGCTACTTTGGCATTGGGTAGACGGCTGGCTGCAGAAATCCATCAGCATTCAGCACGAATACTTTAGCCATGGGCTGCTGGGGATTCCCTTTGCGATCTATTTGGCCTGGGAGCGGCGACAGCAATGGCAGCAGCTTCCCCAGCGAGTGAACTATGCCGGGGCTGCGCTCTTAGCGATCGCGCTGCTGTTCTACGCTAGCGGCCTGTTTGATCTGATGAACCTGTCGCTGCCGCTGCTGCTGATCGGGCTGTGCCTGCTGCTCAAGGGGAAAGCCGGTCTAAAGCTGCAGGCATTTCCGCTGCTGCTAATTGCGCTGGCTACGCCGACGCAGCTGCCCTACCTGATTGAGCCCTATATTTTGCCACTGCAGCGCTTTATCGCCGCGATCGCAGGCTAGGCCTACATCGTGGTGCTGGGCGTGGCGCTGCTGGTCCGCTTCAAGCTGGGGGCGTGGAAGCGGATGAAGCTGTCGGGGGATGAGATCGAGGTGTAGGGCCTCCTCAAGGGTG
>JAAHIA010000033.1 GCA_010671975.1 Leptolyngbya sp. SIO4C1
TATTCCCAAGCCTAGCGATCGCGCTGCTGCCGCTGAGCTGGCTGGTCGGCTGCACTCAACCTGCAGAAACTGGAAAATTGGAATTTCGCGCTAACGGCGAAGACTTTGTGCGTCAGGGGTTTACTACCAAAGACGGTTGGCAAATTGATTTCGATCATGCCTATCTCACACTCAGCGACATCACCGCTTACCAGAGTGATCCACCCTTTGATGCCACGCGTGATGCGGCACCTGTGGCTGATAAAAGCGTTGGGATCACGCGAGCGATCACGGTTGATTTAGCCGAAGGCGACGAGACAGCCGCCCCCATCTTAATAGAAACCGTAGATGCGCCAGCTGGACGATTTAACGCGCTATCTTGGAAACTGGCCGCGACGGAAGCACCCCTTGTGCTGATTGGAACAGCGACTAAGGCAAACCGCACGGTACCCTTTGAGATAGCGCTGTCGCCAGCTCTGACGTTTACCTGTGGCGACTTTGTTGGCGATCAGCGCAAAGGCATTTTAGCCGCCGGTGAAACCGCCGAGGTAGAAGCCACCTTTCACTTTGACCATTTGTTTGGGGATGCAGATTTGCCAGCAGACGATGAGCTAAATCAGGGCGCGCTAGGTTTTGAGCCGCTAGCTGCGATCGCGGCCGAGGATCGCCTCGCTCTGGAGGAAGCAGATCTACAACAGCAGCTCTCACCGGCCAACTATCAAAAGCTGCAGAAAATTTACCAAGGGCTGGGTCACGTCGGTGAAGGCCACTGCGCTGCGAGCGAGGTCAATCGATGACAAGGCAGCCGCTTTGGCTAGCGCTGCTGAGCGTGGTTAGCATGGCATCGCCGGCCTGGGGCCACGGTGCTGTCGTCACCTACGAACAGACCATTACGATTCAAGCCAGGTACGATAACGGCGACCCGATGGCCGATGCCCAGGTTGTCATCTATGGTCCCGACGATGCCGAAGCCCCGCAGCAAACGGGTAAGACAGATGCCAGCGGCCAGTTTAAATTTGCGCCTTCCGAGGCTCAGCCTGGCAGATGGGAAGTTGTTGTGCGCCAGGCCGGGCACGGCAGCTCGCTGATCGTGCCCGTGGGGGTGGCTGCAGCGCCTCAGTCAGCACCAGCCTGGGGGAGCAAGCTGCTAGCGGGCGGTGCAGTGATTTGGGGCTGTATTGGCACCGCATTGTTTTTTTCGCGAGGTAAGGGGGCTTAGTGCATATTCCAGACGGATTTCTGCCAGCGCCAGTCTGCATAGCAGGCTATGGGGCTACAGGGTTACTCACCTGGTATTCTCTCAAACGAATTCAGCATCAGCGCGACCCGAGCGCCGATATTCCCAAAGCATCGCTGCTAGCAGCTGCCTTTTTTGTAGCATCGTCAATCTCCATCCCGGTACCGCCAATGACGGTTCATCTGGTGCTGAATGGGCTGCTGGGCGCAATTTTAGGCTACTACGCCTTTCCTGCTATCCTAGTTGGGCTGCTGTTTCAGTCGGTATTTATCGGACATGGCGGGCTCTCGACGCTGGGCGTAGATGCCGCCATGATGGGCTTGCCGGCGCTGGTGGCCTATCACCTGTTTCAGCTGCGCAGCCTGCTCTCACAGCGGCTACCGCTAAGCTGGCGGGTGGCCATTGCTGGCTTTGTAGCAACCGCTGTGGGCCTCGGGCTCTCGGTGCTAATTTTTGTTGGGCTGATTGTGACGACCGTACCACCTGGCTTAGATGCGGCAACCGAGCGTACTGCCGTCGCTGGGCTAGCGCTGGCTCATCTGCCGCTGCTGGTGATTGAGGGCCTGTTTACTGCCACAGTGATGGTGTTTTTACAGCGGGTCAAACCGGAGATGATTGCTGCTGGCCAACAGTTTAGTCGACCCAATCGCAGCGCTTCTGAGCGGTCTGCTGAGGCCAGTAAGCATACGGTATGAGACCAACAGCATGAGATTGACCATTGATACCTATTCGCAGCAGTCCTCTGCGGTTCACCGCTGGGCCCCGGCTGCCAAGCTTGTGGGGCTGATTACCCTCATTTTTGGCTTTGCCGCCGTGCGCCAGCTGTGGCTAGTGCCCTATATGATTGGGACAACGGCTGGGCTCTATGCGCTCTCACGACTGCCTCTCAGCTTTTTGCGATCGCGGCTGCGCTATCCGGGCCTATTTTTGGTGGGCGTAGTCGTGGCCCTGCCGCTATTCTCAGGTGAGACCGTGCTGTGGCAGTGGGGGCTGCTCTCGCTGCGGCAAGAAGGGCTACTCACCATGCTGCTGGTGGCTGGCCGATTTCTCTCGATTCTTACCGTTGGGATCGTGCTGCTAGGGACCACGCCGTTTTTAACCCTGATTAAAGCGATGCAATCGCTAGGGCTGCCCAGCATTCTCGCTGATATGACGCTGCTGGCCTATCGCTATCTTTTTGACATTGCTAGCCAGCTCTCGCAAATGCGACAAGCAATGCGGCTGCGCGGCTTCTATTCGCGCAGGGCCAACTGGCAGCAGATTGCAGCCGTGATGGGCACGCTACTCATTCGCAGCTATGAGCAATCTGAGCGCGTTTATAAAGCAATGCGACTGCGCGGCTACGGCACAAGAGAGCTACAGACCGATCAAGCTGCGCTCTGGGGGACGACCGGCGATCGCCTAGGGCTAGCGCTCTGCGCTGCGATCGCGCTTAGCATCGTGATTGTTCAGTGGTTGCATTAAAGGCTTTTCAATCACTCACGATTCGAGACTTCACTATTCGAGGATGCAAGATGACATCGGTACTATCTCAAACATCGGCGTTACCGCTAAAGGAGCCAGATACTGCCGTATTAATTTCTCAGCTTTGTTTTTCTTATCCCGATCGGACCGATGTGATCAACTCGCTGAGCTTGCGGATTGCCACCGGTGAGCGAGTTGGCCTAGTTGGGCACAACGGCTGTGGTAAAACTACCTTATTTATGACCCTGTGTGGCGCGCTGGCACCGACCGCTGGTGAAATTTGGCTGTATGGTGAGCCAGTGACGCCGGGTCAGTTTCATCCTCAAATTGGGCTGCTGTTTCAAGACCCAGACGATCAGCTATTTTCGGCCTCAGTGAAAGACGATATTGGCTTTGGACCGCTAAACATGGGTCTAGCCGAAGACTTAATTCAAACTCAGGTGGCAGCTGCGCTCAGCGTTACCGGCATTGAACACCTGAGCGACCGGCCACCGCATCATCTCTCCGGCGGTGAAAAACAGATGGTTGCGATCGCGGGGCTGCTCGCCATGCAGCCGCACATTGTTCTCTACGATGAGCCTACTGCTAGCCTGGATATCCGCAGCCGTCGCCGACTGATTAACTTCATGCGTGAGCTAGAGCAAACCATGCTGATTGCCTCACATGATCTAGAATTTGTTCTAGAAGTTTGCGATCGAGTCGTGGTGATGCACCAGGGCGAGATTGTGGCTGATGGCGAGCCGCGAGAGATTATGGGCGACGAAGCGCTGATGCTTGCGTATGAGCTAGAGAAGCCTCACTCGCTGGTGCCGCACGTGTTTCCGCATCATGATTAGAGGTCTAACCCTCAAAAGAGACAGCGTAGCGATTGCCGTTCTTGCTCAAAAGAGCCTCTAGCTGCTGAGACAGTTCTCGTCAATGGTCAGGTCAGGGCATTCATTTCACTGAGGTTTAATTGGGGCAGCCTGCGGCGGATATCGTTGATATTCCAACCGGTTAGCCGCGCTAGCGTTTGCGCCTCCTGCTCGAACCGCTGCGGCAGCTGCTGTCGATAGGCCTGTCCGGCCGGACAGCTTACTGGCTCTAGATAGGGATGCGTCAGCACATAGCGACCCTGAAACAGCTGCTGATTATTCGTCGGCTGAAAAATCAGATCTTCAGGAAACTGGTTGCGTGCGTAGCGTACGTGCAGCCGCGTAATGAATACATCTGGCCACTGATAGGGATCTACCCAAAAGACGCCAGCCTGGGCTAGCTCCTCTGGCGTTAGCGGCTCAGCTGAGCAGGGATCGCAGTTGCCCATATTCCAGGCATATTCTAGAAACGCTACGTTCTTGCCCTCGCGCTCGTAGCTGCGCTCAAACATATCTGTATAAAAGTCACTAAACTCGTCTTTGACAAACAGCGGAATATTCGCATCTGATGGAATTCTCACCGTGCGATAGTTGGTCAGCTCTGCCCGACCGGAGCGAGAGAGCAGATAGACGACCAAATCTTGCTCTGCTTCTGCATTCATCATGCCCAGGCGAATTGGCAGCATAAAGCGCCGCGATTCGTAGCTCATCTGCAGCGGTCGCAGCTGCTGAAAACCGCTCTGTGCCTGCTCTTCCAAATTCACCTTGGCAACAAAGAACTTCATCCCTTGCCGAATGTAGGGCTGCAGCAGCTCGCTGGCGCCGCTCGGGATGCGATAGTTGTTCTCTCGTAGCCAGGTCTCTAGTCCGTTTGACTCGCGCGCGCTGAGAATGAGAATGTCATATTCCCCAACTGAAAAGCTCGACTCAATGGTTACACCGAGTGTCTGATTACGAACCGCCGATTCTGCCTCGTCTGCCGTAGGCATTGCCGTTCCCAGTCGAAACATTTCTGGTCGCGGACGCGGCGCACAGGGATTCTCATCAAAATATTCCACCAGGCGCGGGGCGCTAAAGGCATCTAGCCGATCTAAAATTGTCGGCGCTGCTACCTTCACCTGATCTTCTTGCAGCACTACCGGCACCGGCACCACCATAGCAAAGTCAGCCACATCGCCCTCATAGTCGTTCGACATGGTCAGCACCGTGCGATCGCCATCGCGCGCGATCGCCACCTGCGACGCTCGGTTATATAAGTTTGTATCGGCCTTGGCTACGTAGAAACCGCAGAAGGCCCAGACCGGCGCAGCAAAGGAGAACAGGCAGAAGAGACAGAGAGAGAGATAAGAGAGAATTTTGAGTTTTGAGGTTTGACTGTTGAGTTTTATAGGATTCTCAGGAGTGGCGTGAGTCATGACGAAAGAATTGATGAAGATCAAAACGTGAGATAGGAAAATGTACGAAAATAAAGTTCCGGATTGAGGTCATGGATAGGTTAGACAAGGGGATGAGGGGATGGGCAGCGCCTAGGCTGGCGTCTGCGTATCTGTTAACCGTGCTCGCCTCCATTCAAACCGGGGGGCGGCCCAGAGCCAGTCTAGTAGGATGGTCAGCGGCGCTAGCGCAAATAGCGACCAGAAGACCGCCGTTGTCAGATAAAACTGATTGCGCAGCACGAAGGTGAGCAGCGCGATCGCGCTGGCCCAGATGAGGCGTGCCGGGCGCGCGTTGGGGATTGAGCGCGGATCGGTAACCATAAACAGGGCAAACAGCAGCAGCGAGCCGCTGGTCATGCGGTGCAGCCACACGTCCCAAGTCCAGCCTAGGTAGACGTTGCGCAGCGCTTCGAGCAGGGCATAGCTGGCTAAAAACATACCGGTCGTATCCCAACGGCCCACGCGCTTGAGCACCATGCCGCCCGCCCCTAAGAAAATTAGCCCGTACCACAGCTCCTCGCCCCACTGGCCAGGCGAGACCCAGGCATCCTGCGTTAGCACCAGCGCAGCAATGATGCCAAAGTTGGCGGGGTTAAAGAAATGCTTATCCTGAGTTTTAAGTAAAAATTTGCTAGCGATCGCTAGGCCGCCCGCGATTGCCATCGTGCCGAGATGGTCGGTGCGCAGCAGCAGGCTCAGGCCCAGCGCCGTGATCAGCGGGCTGCGCCAGTTGAACGGCTGCGGTTGGCGCGGTTTTTGTTCGCCTGCCTCAACTCCAAATAGGATTGCGCTTAAGACGGCTAGGCGATGGCTGAGCCAGGAAAACACTGCCTGAGTGAGGAGGCAGGTGGTGATTGCGATCGCAATTAGCTCTGGCCGCAGCGACCAGTCGCGCATCGCCACCCCCAGCCCTAAAAACGAAGCTAAAAATATAATTTGATAATCTCGAGCATCTTTGAACATGCGGCCTACTCCCTCTTTGCCGAGTCACTGCCCATAGTATGCAGTGGTAAACCGGCGATATCAGGCGAGTTACAGAATTAGTAACCAGGCTGCATCAGAGTTACGAATTTCGACCTGAGAGGAGAGATAGGCGCAGGGTCAGAGTGAGGGATAAACTGGAACTGAAAGCTATCAGCCGCCCTCTGCATTGCGTAGACAGACTAAAACCATGATCACTGCACCCAAGGTTAAAATCCCAGCTGCTATGCGCGTTAGCCACGAGCAGTTTTTGCAGATTGTCAGGGCTAATCCAGACCTGCGATTGGAGTTAACGTCTAATGGGAAATTGATTGGAATGGCACCAACCGGAAGCGAAGGCGGGCAGCGAAATGCGGAGATCGGTGCAGATCTCGTAATTTGGAATCGTAAAACTAAACTAGGCGTTGTCTTCGATTCGTCTACGGGCTTCACACTGCCGAACGGAGCTATTCGCTCGCCAGATGTGGCTTGGATTGCGCGGGACCGCTGGGAGGCGTTGACGCCTGACCAGAAAAAGGGCTTTGCGCCTATCTGCCCTGACTTTGTGCTGGAGCTCGCCTCCGAATCTGATGATATCAAGGAGCTGCAGGCCAAGCTGCAAGAATATATTGAGAATGGAGCCAGACTGGGCTGGCTGATCGATCCAAGGTCTAAACGAGTGTGGATCTATAGACCCAGTCAGCCGGTAGAGAGTCTACAAAATCCGACAGCGCTTTCAGGTGAAAATGTCTTGGTGGGATTAAAGCTTAGCTTGCCAATGTAGATGCTTGGCCACCTTCAAGTCTCTCCGGCTGCAACAATCTGATTTACCGCTAAGCTGAGTTCCGGAAATACTGACGATACGATCTTGTCTGTCCCTCGAAAACTCTGGGCGGCCTGATATTCCTCACCGCTCAGCTGATAGACCCAAACGGTTGGCGTTTTGGGCTGCCCGATATAGCGTATGCCGCCCAGCGCTCGATAATCTGCGATCCAATATTCAGCGACGCCAAGCTTTTCATACTCAGCCAGCTTAGTGAGATAATCATCCTGCCAGTTGGTGCTGACCACTTCTACCATCAGCTTCGCTGAGCGCCCTAGCGAAATGCTCGACCGTTTCTGCCAATATGGGTCGTCTTTCACCGCAGCCTGGTCGAGCACCACAATATCTGGTAGATAGCCTTCTCCTCCGCGCTGTGGCTTCACCAAGCAGCTCTGTGGAATAAAATACGGCAGATTCAATCGCTCTATTTCGACATCGAGCTTGCGGCGCAGCAGCGCAATTACTTGCTCATGCGGGCCAATCGGTCTCATTTCAACCATCGCGCCGTGGCGCAGCTCATATCGTCCCCCATCTTCTGGGTACAGCGTCAAGAATTGATCAAAGGTCAGCGCGCTAGAGGCAGCTTGAGCCATAGAATCCTGATTTCTCAATTCTGGCTTCTATTCTACTGGAGTTCTACCCGCCAAACGTCGCGCGGCTAATTTTCGCTACCCTAAAAGCAGCTACTTACCGACCGACGCGATTGCGACCCTATGGATTTTACGGAAAGCCTTAGAATGGCAGTCAAAACGCTGACAGCAAATAAGCTGCGCAGCAGCCTGACCATGCTCGGCATCATTATCGGCAATGCGTCAGTGATTGCGATGGTGGGCCTGGGCGAAGGTGCACAGACCTTTATTAACGAGCAGCTGCAGAGCCTTGGCCCTAACGTGCTGTTTGTTGTCCCCGGCAGTCGCGAAACGCGGCAGCTGGGCGCGCTGGATGTGCCTAAAACGCTAGTTGTCGCCGATGCTACCGCCATTGCCAAGCAGGTGCCCTCCGTGGTGGGCGTTGCGCCTGAAAACAGCACGCGCGGTCTAATCAGCTATCGCAATCGCAATACCAACAGCAGCATTATTGGCACCAACGAAGACTTTCTCACGGTGCGCAGCTTTGAGGTCGCGCAGGGACGCTTCATCAATGATTTAGATCTGCGGCGTAATAGCAGCGTGGTGGTCCTGGGCGATACGCTAGCCGAGCGTCTGTTTGAAAATGCGAATCCGCTAGGGCAGCAAATTCGCATTCGCAACATTACCTTTGACGTGGTGGGCGTCTTGGAGAAAAAAGGCTCTAACCTTGGCCTCGACTATGACGATGCGGTGATTGTACCAATTACGACGCTCTCAAGCCGGTTGGTAGGACGCACCTCTCCTTATGGTATTGAGGTTTCTTTTATCTCGGTTTCGGCCGAAGATCAAGAAAGTATGCAAACGGCGCAGTTTCAGATCACGAACCTGCTGCGGCTGCGCCACGGCATCACCGACGACGATGATTTCTATATCAGCAGTCAAGATACACTGCTAGATATTGCCAATACGATTACCGGCGCGCTGACGCTGATGCTAGCTGCGATCGCCAGTATTTCGCTGATAGTAGGCGGCATCGGCATTATGAATATCATGCTGGTATCGGTGCGCGAACGCACGCAGGAAATCGGCCTGCGCAAGGCAATTGGCGCATCGCAGCAGGATATTCTAGTGCAGTTTTTGATCGAGGCCATTATTCTATCTGCGGCTGGGGGGCTAGTCGGCACGATGCTGGGCGCAGGCGGTATTCTGTTAATCAGCGCGGTCAGCCCGTTTGAAGCCGGCGTCTCGATGACGGCAGTCCTCGTGGCAGTGGGTGTCTCAGGCGGCATTGGCTTATTCTTTGGTGTGGTGCCAGCCCGGCAGGCAGCCAAGCTCGACCCAATTGTGGCACTGCGCAGCGCTTAAACTAAAACCGTTAGCGAAGAGGGACCTTATGGCGTACGTCAACGAGCTGAGTTCAGGCACTAGCCTCTATGTTGATAATCAGGGTGAGCAAACGATTGTGACCCTGATGAGCCGCAGTCCGGGCCAGCAGCAGCAAAGCAGCAACAGCTTTACCACCGGCCCTTGGACAGCCCCACCCGAGATTGTGCAAACGGCGGCGGGCGTCGCTATCAAACTGTCCACTGCGCAGGGAGAACAAACGGTGCAGGTGCAGGGCAACGTCGCCGATGTGAGCGGTACTGCGGCGCAGCCGATGCAGAAGACTGACCGCATGCCTGCTGTGGGTATGCGACCGATGCGGCCGATGCCGCCAATGAAAATGGGTAATCTGTCAATGGGCAATATGTCAATGAAGATGCAGCCGATGGAAATGCGTATGGGCGATATGGAACTGCGCATGGATCGCTCGTCTAGTGCGGCAGCCAGTACCTCAGCAGGCGGTACCTCAGCAGGCAGTGCTGCAGATAGCAGCGCCCAAAAGTTCTGCACCCAGTGCGGTACCCCAGTCAGCACCAACGACCGCTTCTGCGGCCACTGCGGCCACCAGCTCAAGGCTTGAACCCCCTCCTACTTCCCCCTCTCCCATGCCTACCTTGATCAAATTCCACCACATCTCCAAACTCTACGGCTCAGGCAATACCGAAGTGCGAGCGCTGTGGGATGTCAGCATGGCAATTGAGCAGGGAGAATATTGCGCCATTATGGGACCCTCGGGGTCTGGCAAGTCGACGGCGATGAACGTGATTGGCTGTCTCGATCGACCAACCTCAGGGGAGTATTTCTTTGATCGGCAGGATGTCAGTCAGCTGGATGACGATGTGCTAGCGCATATCCGCAATCGCAAAATTGGCTTTGTATTTCAGCAATTTCATCTACTGCCGCAGCTGACGGCGATAGAAAACGTCAGCCTGCCAATGGTCTATGCTGGCGTGCCGGTCGCTGAGCGACAATCGCGGGCGAGCGAGGCGCTGACTAAGGTAGGACTGGGAAATCGCCTGCACAACAAGCCAACGCAGCTATCAGGCGGGCAGCAGCAGCGGGTGGCAATCGCCCGCGCAATTGTCAATCGACCTTTGCTTCTGCTAGCGGATGAGCCCACCGGTGCGCTCGATACCCAGACGACGCAGGAGGTGATGGCGATTTTCTCAGAGCTCAATGAATCAGGCATTACGGTCGTGATGGTGACGCACGAGCCGGAGGTAGCGCGGTTGACCAATCGCATCATCTGGTTCCGCGATGGCCAAATCTTAGATGGTCAGATGGCTCCCGAAGCGCTAGGACAGCTCACTTCGCTGGCGTGAGTTGATGAACGGCAGGTAAAGCTGTCCACCTAGTGGGATTGGCACATAAATATTTAATGAATTTGTTGAGTGTTATAAGCTGATGGGCATACTTGGCTGCGAGGAGCAACTTTAATGAAACTAGGGTGCTGTTCTAAACAATGGATATCAATCTTAGCCGCATTGGGGATTTCACTCGCCATGCCTTCTATTAGCACAGCCCAAGCGCTCTCTGCCGAAGTTGAGGCCGTTTTAGAGCAGGGGCTGGCCTATGTTCAGCAAGGAAACTTAGAAAGCGCGATCGCAGCCTTTAGACGCGCTACCGAACTCGCACCGGATGCTGCCGAGACGCATTACAACCTGGGTCTAGCGCTGCGCCAGCGCGGTCAGCTGCAGGAGGCAGCCAATGCCTTCTGGCGCGCAGTGCAGGCCGATCCCAACTTTACGCTGGCCTTAGTCAACCTGGGGGCGACCCTACTGGATGGCAATAACCTAGACCAGGCTGCCGAGTATCTGCAATATGCGCTGCAGCTAGAGCCAAATCTAGGCATTGCTCACTACAATCTGGGCTTGGTGCAGCGGCGGCAGAATGATTTGCCAGCGGCGATGACGTCACTGCTGCAGGCAGCTGAGCACAGTCCCCAAGCTCCGGAAGTGCACTATCAGATCGGACTAATCTATCTGCAGCAAAATCAGCTGGCCGGCGCTGAGGCGGCGTTGCAAAATGCGATCGCGCTGGATGAGATTTACCCCGAAGCGCACTATAACTTGGGCATTGCGCGCTTCCGTAGCGGCAATCCAGAAGCCGCGCTGCCGTCGTTTGAAAGGGCGATTCAGCTCTACCCTGAGTTTGGTCACGCCTACTATTCTGAAGGGCTCGCTCTCGCACAGCTCGGTCGCAACGCGGAAGCTAGCCAGAAGCTGCAGCAGGCCCTCAACCTATACGTAGCGCAGGGCCGCACAAACTGGGCCAGCAATGCCCAGGCGCAGCTAGAGCGACTGGCCGGTGAGTAAAGCTACGGGGAATAAGAAAAAAGCGTCGGCCCCACGACCGACGCTCCATCCAGAGATGGCTGTTCACCGTATCAGCAAGCTGCCGGAGCAGCCTACCAAACTTGTAAAACTAGAGTTTGTGCCAGCTGACCGCTGCCGCTGGTCTGCTGCGTGATGCTAGTGCCGGGTCCGGTAAAGCTGAGCTGTACCGAAGCGGTCGCCGGACTGTAGCTACCAGTGACTTCTACTACATTCTCACCAGCTTCTAGGTAGGGCACGAGATCAAGCGTGATAGCGCTGCCGCTGAGCGTTTTAATTACTACGCCGTTGAGCGAGATCTGGCCTGAGAGCTGGCTGCCGGTGGTTGAAATCTCTAGCAGGTGGGGCAACGACAGATCAAATGAATCAATATCGACCATCGTTTCTTGACTTTGAAACGAGCTGCTCTGATAGAGCTTGTAGGGTGCCGTCGTGCTCGCGATCGCGCCTGAGGCTGCGATCACAGCCAGTGCCGTTGCTAGCAACCCGAGTCTGAGCTGAATCATAGACTCCTCCTTTTGACCTGATATCTAGCGACGACCTTCATAGCGCACCCGATCGGCGGCGTTGTCTACATCGACTTGCACCTCAACCGGCACAACGATGGTTGAGCCACTGGGCTCACCGCTGCGCGGCTCACGGCTTTGCAAGCGATGGCGCGACCGACGCTCTTGCTGAACTGACCCGGTGCCGCCCACATGCACCTGAGTACCGACGCTGGTGCTGGTATTCCCCTGACAGCGGCCGGGCTGCTCAACCTCTACTTCGTTAGATTGCTGAGCCCGCTGCCGCGAACCGTGAACGGCGACCTGCACGGCCACATCGGTAACCACACATTGAGCCTGGACCGGCTGACCTAGGGAGGTCACGACTGCTAGTAGCGGTGAGGCCCCAAGCAGTCCCAGTCCGAATAAAAAAGATTTCATAGGCTGATACTTTATAGAAACTGCGCATCTATTGGCAGACCCTTGTTACCGTGCTTTGGGTATAGATAGAACCATCAGACTGCCTTTGCTGCTGGCTAGACTGCTCGCGACAGAATGAACGATAGGGACGATCCTGCCAGCGATCGCGATCCCAGTAGCGATAGCGTGACTCGCTGGTCCAGTAAGGTTCAACATCGAGATCGAGCGTATCGGTCTCGACAGAAATCTCTCGATCGTCGCCAATCTGAATGCGGACGCTGTCGGTTTCAATTTCGATAGCCTGAGCAGGGACTGCTAAAAAGCCCAGCAGTGCCAGACATCCCAAAAGCTGATATTTCATAAGACAAAGTTCCCACAGTAGCGGGTCAGGGTGGGGCAGATAGACAGAAGCTGGAGAAGAGACCTGTAGCCCCTGCCTCTTCTCCAGCCGCGCAGCTTAGTGCTGGCGGATGTTGATGTTGTTGCCACCGCGACGACCGCGACGACCACGATGAGCGCGAGGCCGGCGGTTCACTTCTTCGGTGACGTTCACCTGGGTCTGCTCTTGATAGACTTCGTTGTCTTCACCCAGGATGGTGGCACCGTTGTACGCATCTTGGACGGTGGCAGCGCTACCGCGACGCACGTTGACACGACGGGTGTGGTTGACCTGCGTGGTCGACTGCACACCAACGTTGTCTTCACCTTCTACGTAGATATCGCTGGTGCTGCGCTGAATCACAGCGGTATCGGCTTGAGCCGGAAGCGCGATCGCGCCCATTGCAGCAACGCTAACCAGACCAAGTGCATAGATTCTCTTCAGCATGTGATTTCTCCTAAAGTGCAAAAGTGTTGTTTCAGTTTGAGATCAGTTATGAGCCTTGACACGTCCCGCGCTAAGCTGCTGACGCGCGCAAAAATAATGACTTAATCGTCATCATCGTCATCATCGTCATCATCGTCATCGTCGTCTCGCTCCCAGCGATGACCACGACCGTACCGATTGTCATCGTCGTCATCGTCGTCTCGCTCCCAGCGATGACCACGACCGCGACCGCGATATTCCTGCCAGCTGCGATTCTCCTGAGTAGTCTCTTGAATGACTACGTTACCGTCACCGTTAACGGTTGCGCCTTGGTAAGCGTCTTGAACAACGGCTGCGTTGTTATTACGCCGTATGTTCCGCCTAACGCTGTGTCCTCGGCCAGGATGTTCGATGTTGACCTGATTGATCACTTGGATGACTTGATTGTTACTGCCGTTAATAACGGCTTCTTGCGTCCCAGTTTGAGCAGTTGCGGTATCTGCCTGAGCGCTCAGCGGTAGCCCCCCTAGAAGGGCAGCTCCTAGAAAGCTCAGCGTGCCCGCTTTCTTTAGCATTCTCATACTTAGATTCAAGTCAAGTGCAAATTGTTATTGCCTATCCTTGGTAGAAATTTATTTACCTGATTCCAGTGAGCTGTGTTCGCTCAACTGAATCTACCTTACTGGCTGAGTCAGGAGACGGCCATTGGGATCGCCGTAAAATCACTTAGCCCATCGCCGCAAGCTGCTTTACCCGACTGCGTAAGCAGCTTTACGTAAACCCGCAATACGCCAGCTTCCTGATCGGCTAAGCTAAAAGCGTATCTATATATGGCAACGGCAACAGGATTCCGCTATGCGAAGCTGGCCAAAAACGCTTGTTTCACTTTCTCTTCCAGTGCTTGTTTGGGGGTCGCTAATGTCTCAGGTGCTGGCGAGCCAACGTTGGGAAGGCACTGGTCGAATTATTCGCGGTGCCGGGAAAGGGGCGACTGTCCCCGCCCTGCAAATTGAGACAGAAGCTGACCGCGTGTCTTTTCTATCCGGTCCTGATGCAGGTGAGCAGGTACAGCTTTCTGAGGCCGAAACGGCCGAAACTGATATGGGCACCTGGCAGTTCTCAACGGCCGGAAATGCGCTAGAAGTCATTTTTTACCAGGACGATCCTTACCGGGTGATCCACTACCGTCTCGCGCGCGACTAGGCAGCTTATGGCAGGCCGTCGGTTCTTTAAGCCAGGGGTGCTCTGCTTGGGCATTGGCTGCAGCTTTTTTGTCAGCTTGCTGCTTTCAGAGCTATCGCTGGTGCAGTCGCTAGAGGCTGCGCTACAAGATCGACTCATGGCCTGGCGCAGTCCGCAGCGGTTGCCCAGTGCTGACATCTTGCTGGTTAAGGTAAAAGAAAGTGACCTGGTCGGGCCAGCCGGCGAGCAGGCTCGCTACGCGGCGCTGGCAGAAGCACTGCTGCAAAATGGCGCTGCTGGGCTGGTGCTCAACTTGCTCGACAATTGGACAGTTGAGTTCCTAGATGAGACAAATCCGCCGCTGCAAATGCTGGTTGAGCAGCACAGTGATCGCCTTGTGCTGGTTACGCCAACCGCACCACCAGCACCCGCTAGCCTGGGCGAAATTGAAACCTACTACCCGCTGCTGCCGCCGCTGGTGGGGAACGATTTGCGCTTCGCCTACGACGTGAGTGAAATTCAAGGGTTTTTTGAGGTCGACAATGCCCAAGAGCGCCAGCCGAAACTAGACAGCCCGGCACGACTGGCACACCTCAGTCGCAGCTTTTACTATAACGATCCGGCAGAAGGACAAACAGTAGGTCGTTTCAAATCTGCACTGCTACTGGCTTTGGAGAAGTTTAAGCCAGAACTCGCACCAGCGAAAAATCAGCGGTGGCCAATGCAAATCGTATACTATGGGCCAACTGGCACATTTCCCAGCTTGACGTTTGAGCAAATCTGTCACCCTGAAGTAGGCGGCTGCGATCGCGCCTTACCCCCAGAGATTGCTCGGCGGGTGCGCAACAAGATTGTCATCATTGGCTTTGTTGCGCCTGAGAACAATCCCAAAGTGGTGTTACCGGTGCGATCGCCGTTTGAAGCGCAGATGCCCGGCATTGAGGTGCAGGCTAACATTTTAGCTAGCCTACTCAGCCAGTCGGTAGCCCAAAGGCCGCCCCGCTGGATACTCCAGCTCGCCATTGCCACGGGTGCCATTTTGATTAGCCAGCTGTGTACTTTCAAATTTACGGCGCTGCTGCCGAAGAAGCGACATTTCTTTAGTTCTCTCGGCGCTGCGATCGCGCTGCTCTATCTAGCGACCGGCGTTGCCTTTACTCAACAGCAGCTGCTGCTGCCGCTGACGCTGCCGGTTTTGACCTGGCTGACGACCGGTATTGTGGTACAGCTTTGGCTGCTCTATCAGATGCAGCAGCTGCTCATTTCTCAGCAGCGCTATGAGATTGCCCAGCTCAAGTCCGCTGAGACGGGTGCAGTGCTCTTGCAGACACGCAAGCTGCTGCAGCGGATTGCCTCGGGCATTCACGATGGACCGCTGCAGGAACTGCGGCTGGTGATGGATAAGCTCGAGCTAGCGCCGGAGGCCGACCCCGATCTGGTGGTTGAGCAGCTCTCGGCGGTGGGCATCGACATTCGCAACTACCTGCAAAATATTCGCCAGATGGCCGATACGCTGAAGGTGACGCCCGAGCTGCGCCAGGGACTCGTCGCCGGCATCGGCACGTATCTACAGCAGCTAACGGCTAGCGGCACGCTCTCGCTGACGGTCGTAGAGCAGATGCAGCGTCTGCCCGAACCGGCCTTCAACAGCCAGTGGATTGATGCCCGAGAAGACATTTTTCAGTTTTTTCGCGAAGCAATGACTAACGTTATTGTCCACGCCCAGCCGCCCCACGGACAGGCGACTCAGGTGATCGTCAGCCTGCAGCTAGAGGGTGAACGCTGCACCTTAAGCATTGAGAACGACGGTAGCGCGATCGCACCTGCCCATCGACGCGGCGGCTACGGTACCAAAATGATGGAGACGGTGGCCCGCAGCTTGCCCGGCGGCACTTGGCAGCCTACTGTACTTAAAAACGGCTATCGCGTTGAACTCAGCTGGCGGCATCAGTTCGACTATGCTGACCTGCTCGATATTTCTGCTGTCTAACCCAACCAATCATGACTGCGCCCGCGCAATATCTGATTATTGAAGACCATCCCGAAGTGGCTCAAAATAACTGTCTGTCGCTCAAAAGCCTAGATACTGAAGCGCACTGCACCATTGCAGCTAACCCCACCGAAGCAATCGCGTATCTGGCTCAGCAGGAACCGAGCCTGGCCGTAATTGACCTGCAGTTTGGCTCAGCCAGCGGCGAACAGTCGGCTCAAGATGGGCTCGACTTGCTGCGCCAGGTGTTTGCCGAACATTCGCTGCTCAACATTCTGGTCTACACCAGCGAATATAGCTATTTGAAACCGCTGACTGGCCTAATTAGCAACCATCGCGGCGGGTTTGTCGTTGTCAGTAAGATGGAGCGCCGCAAAGCGTTTCTTGAAGGGGCCAAAAGCTCGCTGATGGGCGAACTGCGCGTTCCCCGAGATCTGCGCAACAATCTGGACCTGAACGAAACTGACCTGCGCGTGCTAGAGCTGCTGTGTAAAGCCTCGCTGTCCGATAAGTCGCTGGCTGAAGAACTCAGTGTCAGTCTCAAAACGGCGCAGAACTATATTCAGCATCTGAAAGTTAAGCTCGATGTCGACCTAATCGATAAAAAGAATACTAACTCTCGCGTGGCCCTCTGTATGGAAGCCATTCGCCGTAAGTTGCTGCTGCTGTAGCGGCGGATAATTCTAAAGTTTGCTTGCGTTTATTTGAAAATCAATCGCAATAAGATAGACTATGAATTAAAGGATCAGGCAATCAGCAACCTTGCCATTGCCTTGTGTTCTCCTCTCAATCAGACTTAACCCCTAGGCCAACCGCACAAGGCGCTAGGGGTTCTTTTTAGGTTGGCTACCGCGCTTATAAGTGGATCTACTTAGGCGAGGGCTCAGGACTACTCTATTGGCAAAGACTATCATTAGCTAGCAGCGGCGGGTGGTACGGTCAAAGCATTGCCCATCCCAGAAGCTAGCCAATCTATGAGCGTCTTGATATCTGCCGTGCTGCCCATTGCCCTGATTGCCCTCGCCGGCGTTTGGGCAGGTAGAGCTTTTGCGCTTGACTTTAAAACGCTGTCTCAGGTCAATATCTACGTGCTGCTGCCAGCGCTAGTCATCGTGGGGCTGCGAGAGCTGACGCTAGCGCCGGGCAGTGCGCTAGGCATCGTGGCTGGCTTTGTCATCAATACGGCCGTGCTGTATGGGATTGCGATCGCGCTAGGGCGCAGCCTGCCACTGACCCCAGATGAGCGCAAAAGCCTAGTTGCCACCACGCTATTTGCCAATACCGGCAACATGGGGCTGCCGTTCGTGCTCTTTGCCCTAGGCGATGCGGGGCTGACCCGGGCGCTGGTCTACTTGGTTTGCTCTTCAACTATGGTTGCGAGCATTGCACCGACGGTGCTCACAGGCAAAGGGCTGCGCACCGGCCTCGGCGTTACCCTAAAGCTGCCTGTTTTCTGGGCGATGCTGAGCGGCCTCAGCCTGCAGTTTTTGGCCCTGTCGCTGCCGCTGCCGGTTGATCGCGCCATTGAGCTATTGAGTGAAGCCGCTATTCCCACTGCGCTACTGACGCTTGGCATTCAGCTGGCTCGCACACCGCTGGCCTTCGGTCGCTATGAGCTATTTGCAGCCAGCCTGCGACTGCTGGTTTCACCCTTGATGGCCTACAGCATTGGCCGACTGCTGGGTCTCGGCGGCCTTGATCTGCAGGTGCTGGTTTTACAGAGCGCTATGCCCGTGGCCGTCACTTCGCTCATCTGGGTTACCGAATTTGGCGGCAATACTATCCGTGTCGCCAGAACGATCGTACTCTCAACGCTGCTCAGCCTTGCCACGCTGCCTGCTCTTCTTTGGCTGACGAGCTGATTTCGATGCTGAGGGTTGGCTGTGCTCGATGCTAGCCTGTGCGCTTTCGCCTTGCCGCTAAAATCGAATTAGTTAACCCATCAATTCGCATGTCAGGCAATATCGCAGCTATCCTAGACCGGGCCTTAGCCGGTGCTGATATTTCAACCACAGAAGGAATTGCTCTGCTGCATCCGCCTGATGAGGCCGCGCGCGCGGCTGTTCGCACTGCAGCCGATGCGCTGCGACAGCGCCAGGTAGGCGATACGGTCACCTACGTTGTGAATCGCAATATCAACTACACCAACATTTGCGAGCAGCACTGCAGCTTCTGCGCCTTTCGCCGCGACGCCGATCAGGCAGGCGCCTACTGGCTAGACTGGGGTGCAATTCTAGAAAAAGCGACGGCGGCCGTTGCTCAGGGGGCAACTGAGATCTGCATGCAGGGCGGCCTTAACCCTGAGGCGAAGGTCAACGGGCGATCGCTTGACTACTACTGTCAGCTGGTGACCACAATCAAAGATGCTTTTCCAGCGCTGCACGTTCATGCCTTTTCACCACAGGAGGTGCAGTTTATTGCGCGCGAAGATGGGCTGGACTTCCGGGCGGTGATCGCGGCGCTGCGCGATGCTGGGGTCGGGTCGCTGCCAGGCACGGCTGCAGAGGTGCTAGACGACCGGGTGCGACGTATTCTCTGCCCTGAAAAGATCGATGCAGCGACCTGGTGCGACATTGTTTCCCTGGCGCATCAAGAAAATCTGCCAACTACCAGCACGATGCTCTCCGGCCATATCGAAACACCGGCACAGCAGATTGAGCATCTGGCACAGCTAAGGAGCCTGCAGCAGCAGGCGCAGGCGCGAGGCAAGACCGGCATCACTGAATTTATTTTGCTGCCCTTCGTCGGCCAGGAGGCTCCGGCCCCGCTGCGTCGCCGCGTCGGTCGCGATCAGCCTGTGCTAGCTGATGCGCTGCTGCTGATGGCCGTGGCCCGTCTTTTTCTGGGTCGCTGGATCGTCAACCATCAGCCTAGCTGGGTCAAGCTCGGCCTTAGCGGTGCAACCGAAGCGCTGCGCTGGGGCTGCAACGATATTGGCGGCACGCTGATGGAAGAGCATATTACCTCTATGGCCGGCGCTCAGGGCGGGACCTGCCAAACCGTGGCTGCTTTGCAAACTGCCATCCGCTCGCTGGAGCGACCCTATCAGCAGCGAGATACACTCTATCAGTCGGTGGCGCTGCTAGGTTGCTTAGATAGCTCCGCTGCTTGCCGATAAGGCTACGCTACCTGCCGCTTGATCAGCTGTGCAAAGACGCCGGCCTGGTTCGCTAGCTGCTCGAAGCTGCCTACCTGCACCACCTGGCCAGATTTAATCACATAGATGCGGTCGGCGTTGCGAATGGTACTCAGCCGATGGGCGACCACAATGCGCGTGACCTCAAGCCGATCTAAGCTCTCGCTGACGATTGCCTGGGTGCGGTTATCGAGCGCACTAGTGGCTTCATCTAGCAGCAGAATCTTGGGGTTGAGGGCCAAGGCACGCGCAATCATTAGCCGCTGGCGCTGCCCGCCAGAAAGGTTGCCGCCGCCTTCGCTAATCACGGTGTGCATCTGCATGGGAAAGCTGCGCACGTCGTCGGCAAAGCCGGCCATTTCAGCCGCGCGCCAGGCATCATCTAGGGCAATTAGCGCCCCGCCCGAGATATTTTCAAAGATTGAGCCGGCATTGATGCGGCCGTTTTGCAGCACTACGCCCAGCTGTCGGCGTACGGCAGTGATATCGAGCCCCGCGACGTCCTGACTGTCGTAGTAGACAGTCCCAGACTGCGGCGTCTCAAACCCGAGCAGCAACCGCAGTACCGTAGATTTGCCCGACCCAGATGGGCCAACCAGCGCAATGAATTCACCGGGATAGGCTTCGACCGTCACCTGGTCTAAAATGAGCGGGCCGTCTTGGCGATAGCGAAACGTGACGCGATCAAGGCAAATTCGACCGGTGAGGCGGCCAGGGTCGGCTTTTTGGCTGTTAATTTCAGGCTGAGCGGTGAGGATAGGCTGCGATCGCTGCCACAGCGGAATCACCTCTAGTACGTTGATCAGGGTCAAACTGAGGCTGGTGGCACCGCTGATAAAAATGGCATAGGCGGCGCTAAAGGCTAAGAATGTACCGGTGGAGAAGCCGGTATCCTGCATCAGATTGACCAGCGTGCTGGCTAACCAAAACAGCCCTACCGCCGTCAGGGTGGGCATGGTGGTGTTGAAGACGCTCACCGCGTCTTCGATCCGCTGCGTGCTCAGATCGAGGCGCAGCTGCTGACGATATTTTTCGGCCCACTGGGCAAAGGCGCGCGGTTCTGCCCCAGCAATGCGCAGCTTTGAGACACCGTTGATCAGCTGCACCATCAGCCCGTACAGCTCACCGTCTAGCTCTAGCAGCGGCCGCTGTTTTTTCAGCAAAATCGCACCGGAGATGACGGTAACGCTGACTACCAGCAGCGCCACCAGCAGCGCCAGCACCGCCAGCTTGGCACTGTAGTAAAACAGCAGCCCCAGATTGAGCAGCGCAAACGCCCCAGAAAGAATGGCATCTAGGGCCGTGCCGCTCAGCTTACGGCGAAT
>JAAHIA010000330.1 GCA_010671975.1 Leptolyngbya sp. SIO4C1
CTGGCGTTCAAAATGGTAAGGGCTTAAAGTCGCATGTGCGGCTTGTGCTGCATACCATTTTGAACGCCGCGACTTAAGAGACAACGATGTGGCCATCGAAATCCTGTATTGCGGCATATGTCATTGCAGGTGCCTTGATGTTTGGCCAAAAATCAGTGGCCGGTTCTATGGTGGGCGGTATCCCTGATACACAAGAAGTGCTGGATTTCTGTGCCAAGCATGATATCCACCCCAACTGTGAAATGATCCGTATCGATGAAATTAATGAAGCCTTTAAGCGGCTGGAGCGCGGGGAGATCGCCCATCGTTTTGTCATCGATATGGCCAGCCTAAAAGATGCAGCATAACTGTAAAACTGCTTGGACGAAAACATCAAGGGATAAGGATCTAAGACAATCCAAAACTTTGGTGCAAACGCACGGTTGTGCGTCCCTCCAAGGAAACAAAATTGCAGATTAATTTATTCTCGATAGGAAATCCTGATGAGCAAAGCACCAACGAATCGCAGCAGGAACAGTGGTTTTGGATTCGATCGCCGCGAATTTGTTCTGGCAGGACTAGCGATCGCAGCGACAGCGATGCTTCCGCGCAGTAAGGTTTGTGCTTCAACAACACAACCGTTAGTTAGCGATCGCCGCAGGCTGGGTTCTCTAGAAGTCTCGCCGCTCGGGCTCGGCTGCATGAGCATGGTCGCGGGCTTCTACAACCCGGCCCCGCCAAAGCAGGAGATGATCGCACTCATCCGCCAAGCGGTCGAGCAAGGCGTGACTTTTTTCGATACGGCCGAGGTCTACGGCCCGTTCACTAGCGAGGAGATCGTCGGCGAGGCGCTCGCCCCGTTCAAGGGCGAAGTTGTAATTGCCACCAAGATCGGCTTCGATTTTCAGGGCAACAGGGTGACCGGCCGAAACAGCCGTCCGGAAAATATCAGGCGGGCGGTGGAAGGGTCGCTCAGGCGCCTGAGGGTGGAGACCATCGATCTTCTTTACCAGCACAGAGCAGACCCGAACGTGCCGGTCGAGGACGTGGCGGGCACCGTCAAGGAACTGATTCAGCAAGGCAAAGTCAAGCACTTCGGGCTTTCAGAGATGGCACCACAAACGATTCGCCGGGCCCACGTCGTGCAGCCGGTCGCGGCGGTTCAGTCCGAGTACTCGTTGATGGAAAGGGTTGTGGAGAACGGGGTTTTGTCCACCTGCGAGGAGTTGGGAATCGCCTTCGTTCCCTGGGGGCCGACGGCGCGGGCGTTCCTCACCGACCGGTTCAACGAATACAGCCGATTTGCACAGGAGGACCGGCGCGCCAGCGTCCCGATCTTCACCCCCGAGGCGCTCACGGCGAACATGCCGCTCCTCCGGCTAGTCCGTGATTGGGCGCTGCGCAAGGGCGTCACGCCCGCCCAGTTCTCGCTCGCTTGGCTGCTGGCGCAGAAGCCGTTTATCGTTCCAATTCCTGGCACGACCAATCCACATCATCTTATTGAGAACATCGGGGCGGCCGGCGTAAACTTCACCGCCGCCGAACTGAGGGAGATCCGCGCGGCCGTCTCGCAGATCGAGGTACAGGGGGTTCGCGCGCCCGAGTCCGCCAATGAAGACCAGTAACTACAGCTTTCTATCTTCGAGGAACTTGGAATCGGACCCGTTGCCTGGAGTCCACTGGGAGTGGGATTCCTTACAGGCACGATCGACGAAAATACTCGATTCGACCGCCCCGGCTACACAGACTATCGTCTCACCAACCCACGCTTCACCCCCGCAGCTCTCAGAGCAAACATGTCGCTGGTTGATCTCTTGCGCGAATGGGCGCAGCGTAAAGAAGCGACTCCGGCACAGATCGCCCTTGCCTGGTTGCTGGCACAGAAGCCCTGGATCGTGCCCATTCCAGGAACCACTAACCCTCAACATTTGGATGAGAACCTCGGTGCAGTGGCAGTCAAGTTCACTGCGGAGGAACTACGTGAACTTGATACCGCCGTCTCGCAAATCGAGATTCATGGGGAGCGGCTACGCGAAGAATTGTTGGTGATGTCGGGACGCGAAGCACCACCTAAACAATAGCAGGGCGATCGACAAGTCAACTCTAATAGCACCCTACTGCTCATGTTTGTAGGGTGTCGTCATCGCCTGGCGTGACGCGCCAAAGTCAACTGAAAACATGACAGCGCTATATGAGCAATATGGCATTTCTGCCGATCGCATTGCCAATGTTGTAGCGTTTGCGATTGACCAGCTAGAAGACACAAACGTAAAGAGTTTACGCTTGCTCCGACCGCGCAACCCTGGTAGGGGTGGCGCTGACTACACCGAATCATGTCATACCAGCAGTATACGAAAGAAAAAATGAAATTACTTACAGCGGCGATTTTGTCATTCACTCTGATGCTGAGTCTGGGGCTCGCCGAGCCCAGCCAGGCACAAGTTTCACAGAGCGATGCCGAACCCGAACAGTCTATCGAGGTCATCCAAAACGGTTCGCAGCCTTCTCAGGTAGGCCCCGCCGAATATTTCACAGGCTTCGCGCTGATTGACCCGCTGGTCGAGGTGCGCGATCCGTCTCGGGTTGAGGCTTATGATCAGGGGCGATCGCTAGACTGACTGTACGAAAGTTAAATGAGCATCATTTACTCTGGTGCCTCGTGAGTAACGTTTCAATCAAGTATTGCGCTGTTTCCAATCGCTCAGGATTATTGGACTGTGCAACCCAAGCGGCTAACTCATTCAGCGAGCCATTGACTAAGTGAGCAAACCCCTCGGCATCGATTGTTGTCAACTGGCCCTCATCCACAGCAATCTGGATTGACTCATGCAGCAAACCAAAACCATATTGATCAATTTCAACTAGATCGTCTGCTGCTAAAACAGCGGGAGCCTCAATAAACACCAAACGCCGCAGATCGTCCTGTTGAGCAACTTCTAGAAATGCCTGACAGCCGATGATTAACTGCTGCCAATTGTCATCAAGCGGTTGGATTTTCGTTTGGATATAGTCTGTTATTTCGCTATAGGCTTCAATAATAACTGATTTAAATACCCCAAGCTTATCGTTGAACTGGTGATACAGAGCTCCTCGTGTAACCCCGAGTTCGCTGATGATTTCCTCAGTGCCTGTAGCCGCATACCCTTTGGTTGAAAATAAGTGACGCGCTCGCTCCAGGATGGCGCGGCGAGTTCGTCGAGTTTGTTCAACTTTAGTCAGCTTGGCAGGCATAATGGATTGCTCGGATTTGACATTCAGACAGTATGTATCTTGACAGGAAGGCAAGTGTTCCTCTATCTTTAGATACATACAGATTGTATCTTTTTTGTGAATTCCTCACAAAGGAGTTTTGATGTCAACCATACTAAACACCCGCAAAGCCACAGCGACCGACATTCCATTCCTGGCCAGAATTGAGTATGAGGCTTCTTTGCCGCCGTTGAATTACTGCTTTTGGGAAGATCTGCTGGAGGGTACTAGAACCACTGCCTTGCAGTTTATTGAGGCAGAACTCAGGACAGATGCTTCTAACTGGGGCAACGTAGCGGATTTTCTGATTTTGGAGGCTCAGGGCAAGCCCGTTGCAGCCGCAGCAGGGTATGTGCCTGGTACAGAAGACTACTGCCCATTGCGTCTGTCTCGTCTAGAGGCGATCGCCCACGAGTTGAACTGGTCTGAGGAAAATTTAACCGTCTTTCATAATCGCTACCTGGCGCTTTGGGGAGGGGATTTGCGACCAGTTTTTCTAACCCCCCAGGCAACCTGGATTATTGAAAATGTTGCTGTGCTGCCAGAGGCGCGGGGGCGAGGCTTTGGCAAAGTGTTGCTCAGAGCCTTACTAGAGGAGGGGCGATCGCAGCGGCATGACTTTGCAGGAATTATGGTAATCAACGGCAATAACGCAGCTCGCCACACCTATGAGTCCATTGGGTTCAAGCCTTATCAAACCTTTCACGCAGATTACTTCTCGGAACGATTCAATATTGAGTTTCCGGGAATTACGAAGTTTGGTCTACGCCTCAATTAAATAGGAGAACGGCAATGTCTTTTAAGACCATTCTGGTAGCAGGGGCAAGTCGCGGCATTGGGCTTGCCGCTGCAGAACATTTCATAAACCAGTGCGATCGCCTATTAGCAGTGTCTCGTACAGCGGCTCCGGTTGGTGAATGGGTGCAAGCAGATTTGTCTGATCTGGCAGGCATCAAAACGGTTGTCACAGCGATTGGGAATGATTCGCTAGATGCTTTGCTTTACATGGGTGGAACTTGGGAAACCCATGCGTTTACCCCTCAGTATCGCTTTGCAGCATGTTCTGATGAGGATATTGTCCGAGTGATTGCAGTCAATTTGGTGGCTCCAATTCGGTTGGTGAAAGCGCTACTGCCTGCCCTGCAAAGGTCGGATACTCCAAGAATTATTTTCATGGGTGCGCTCTCAGGTCGAGATAATTTCCCAGGAAGAGAAGTTGCCAACAGCGCATCTAAATTTGGACTGCGGGGCGTGGTGCATTCCTTGCGCGAAGAGCTGCGATCGCAGCGAATTGGCGTAACTGTGATTAACCCTGGCAATATTGGCACACCCGAAGTGCTTGCGGATTTGGCAGCAGAAAATCTGACCGACGACGAAGCCATTCCTCTGAGCGATCTTCTTCGTATTCTTGACTGTGTTCTAGCCCTATCACGATCTACCTGCATTAAAGAAATAGACGTGCCGGCAATGCGAGGTAAGGGAGCTTAGGGAAATGAGTGAATGGGCGCTTATTTCGTTGCAAATACCTTAATAAACTCTTACTTCAGGCTGTATGGCTTGCTCATCAAAGCTAGTTGGACTATGTGGTGTCAGATGAATTGTCCAAACTTTAATGGAGGGACCAGGCTCGTTGGAGCCTGCGATTTGACCTATTGCTTTGAATGCAGGAGAAGTAGGCGCAACGGTGGACGCAATCTCAAGTCTGTCAGACTGAAGCAACAAAATATCGGAGCTTACAGCTGTTCTAGATAAATTGAGTAGAGGTCGGTTGAGTAAGGTTTGTGTCCCAGCTTCAAGCTGAGCTAGAGAAGACTGTGACAACAAAGGCTGTATGTCAGAAGGGCTGCTCTGATCTAAG
The DNA here is from genome assembly GCA_010671975.1 of Leptolyngbya sp. SIO4C1. Classification (GTDB taxonomy): domain Bacteria; phylum Cyanobacteriota; class Cyanobacteriia; order Phormidesmidales; family Phormidesmidaceae; genus SIO4C1. The sequence continues at coordinate 5,087 of JAAHIA010000330.1, forward strand.
GCTAGCTTTGAGGCTGATGCTGCAGAGAGCCGAGCCTCATCGTTAGAGACAGTGATGTCAGTAGCAATCGAACTAGATCGCATTTGCTCTGGGAAGTTAGGCGCTGCGACTCCCCTGCCAGCGGGCTGGGCCATCGAAGTAGCCATCCCAGTGACCAGTGCTAAAGGCGTTAGCATGATTAAAGCGCCTGTTTTGAAGCGCAGGCGTCGCCGCACTTGACGGCTAGCCATGACAAATTCCTGAGCCGAAGTTGACAGTACTTGACGATGGTGAACCATGAAGCTAAGAGCTTCTTGAAGACGGCTATCTGATAGTAAACATTCCGGATGCCTTGGACATTGCTGCTGCTGCCAGTCGTGAGCGAGAGTTTCTAAATGGCGCTGGTAGCGCAGCACATCGCGGCGGGTATTAAGCCACTGGTGCAGCAGAGGCCAGTCATGAATGAGCGATTTATGAGCCAGTTCGATGGTCTCTGTTGAGGTGTTGGCATCCGTTGGCGCGTTTTTTGTCAGCCAAAGCTTAATATCTGATGTCTCATTTTGCTGAGTTTGCCAGGCTACGTTGGGAAGCGACAGGCTAGTTTTG
>JAAHIA010000331.1 GCA_010671975.1 Leptolyngbya sp. SIO4C1
TTAACCTGGGCCGCACTGATGTACCCAAAGCTCGTTCGGACAAAGTCGTTTTTACCGGAAATTGCGGAAGCGGTCAAAGAGCTGCAAATTCTTCTAAGTCAAGAAAAAATTAGCATTAAACCTGACGGTTTTTTTGGACGTAAAACAGAGCGGGCAGTCAGGCAATTCCAAAGACGATATGGTCTGCGTTCTGACGGAATCTGTGGGGCCATGACGTGGCTGTTTTTACGCGGTCAGCGACCGGCTAGATACGCAGATTCACCTTGGCAGCAAATGTGGTGGCGAATTCCTACCATCTTTGAGCAACTGCTCATAGTCTCAGCCGTCCACATTGGAATTCACTTCAGTCCTGTGAGCGTGCAGAATAATCTCTCCTTTCTGCATACATTTGTGACAGCATATGGATTGACCTGCGTTGCTTCCCCATTTCTAGAAGCATTTTGCGTTGACTACTTGGAGATCAGAAAATTCTCAATTCTACGCTTTTCCCCTTATGTGCTAATCGGCTTTTTATCGCGTCAGATACTAGCCCGGGTTTTAGCCGTAGCATTTGGCTAAAATTTTTGTCTTTGCCTTTCAACCAGATAGCGCTCAAACTGAACGCCTTTGCGCTCGACTATCTCTGTGTCATAGCGGTGAAAGTCGAACTTTTGAAACAGTCCTAGGCTAAATTCGCTAGCTTCTGCGTAAAGCCGCTGGAGGCCAGTTTCCTGAGCGTGGTCTAAAACCGTTTGCATTAGCGCTGAGCCAATGCCCTGATGTAGGCAGTCATGGCGCACATAGACAGATGCAATATGACCATTGCTGTCGATGCCGGCAAAGCCGAGAATGCTGGCGCGATCGCAGGCCACAAACGTTGTGACCTCTAGAATAAAGGCGCGAAACTGCGCCGCGTCAGCAGCAAAGCTAGCCCAGGCTGCCGTCTGAGCCAGCGTATAGTGCTGAGGACCCCAGGCGAATACCGTTTGCCGATAGAGGGCTGCTAGTGTCGGTAGGTCAGCCTCTTGTGCAAGTCGAATCTGCATAGGCTTATTGCGCCTCGCTTACTGCACCAGTTTTATAATCAGCCACAAACGCACTCATTTTAGAAAACAGGCGGCTGAAATATTGCCTGGTTGATTGCCAAAGCAGGCTAGCTCGATAAGATCGAACCAGATATCCGAGTTCTGCTGACTATGCCAACCTATCCTGGAATTTCAAGCGCCGCTTTTCGCCATCCGCTCGATCGACAGGCCGAAGCCGCGCTGCGTAGCGTGCCGGGCTTTGATCTAGTGGCACGTAAGTTTGTTGAATTTATGTACGAGCGACCGCAGATGGTCTATCTGATGGGCAACAGCCTGCAGGCCGGACCGCAGCAGTACGCTACGCTGTATGGCTGTTTTCAAGAAGCAGTCGCAGCGCTAGATATGCAGCCAGAGCCAACGCTGTTTGTCAGCCAAAACCCGATAGCCAATAGCTACGCACTGGGCGAAGACAAGCCCTGTATCGTTGCCACCAGCGGTCTGCTCGACCTGCTTGACGTAGACGAGCTGCATATTGTCATGGCGCATGAGCTCGGTCATATCAAGTGCGGCCATACGACGCTGATTCAGATGGCGCTGTGGGCGATGAACGCGGCTTCGGTGCTAGGCGATATGACGCTGGGCATTGGCAACCTGGTCAGTAGCAGCCTGATTTATGCCTTTTACGAATGGCGGCGCAAGGCCGAGCTCACCTCTGATCGGGCCGCACTGCTGGCGAGCGACGACGTCGATGCCGTGATCCGGACGATGATGAAGCTGGCCGGTGGCAGCCAGCGCTACGCCCATGAGGTGAGCCTAGACGCCTTTGTGAAGCAGTCGGAGCGCTATCATAGCTTAGACGATGACGGCCTTAACCAGGTTTACAAGTTCATTCTCTACAACGGTACGGGGGCCGGGCCAATGCTGACGCATCCGTTTCCGGCAGAGCGGCTGAGCTACCTGCGCGACTGGGCCGCTTCAGAGGAGTATCGACAGATTAAGCAGGGCAACTATGCTCGGCAAAATACTCCGACCGAGGATATTATCGATGCGGAGCCAGTCGAGACCGCTGCGAGTGAGGTAGAGACGCTGCGAGCAGAGCTGGCAGCGCTGCAGCGAGAGATCGAAGCGCTGCGGCGAGAGCAGTAGCCTTACAGCCACAAACCCCCAGATTTAGTTGCTAAAGGCGACCGGCCATGACCTGTGAACTGGCCGGTATCAGAGCGCACATTTTTGAGAAAACCGTAAAGAAGCGAGAACAGCAGCCGAGATGTTCCCTCAGACTTTAGAATCAGTAGCAGATAGTTGATAAACGCTGATATTGAAATCTTTACTTAACTGCCTATGACTTTCAATGCGCCTGATCCGATTCAAGCCCTGCGAGAAGCGCTGCGATTTTCCCCAGATAACGTGCCTCTGCGGCAGCATCTAGCAGAAACGCTACTGAGTCGAGGTGAGGCGATCGCGGCCGAGAAAGAATATCGAACCGGGTTGGAAATAGCGCCGGATAATCTAGAGCTGCAGTACGGGCTAGCTCGAGCATTTTACCAGCAGGGCAAAGATACGCAGGCGCTAGCGCTGATGGAGACGCTGGTCCAGGCAGGCCAGGCGAAGGCTCCGGTGCTAACGCTCTATGCGCGGCTGCTGCTGCGCTCGGGCGAAGTGTCTGAGGCAGTCAATCAGTTTCGGGCCGCGATGGCTCAAGACCCCAGCTTACAAACCTCTGAGCTGGCTGAGCGGCTGGGCATTGACGCCGATGAAGACTCGGCCATCTACGAAGGTCGCATCCGCACCAGCTGGGAAGATGCCGAAGACAGCGGCTTCGAAGACGTGATGGAGCAGCCGAGCATCACCTTCGAAGATGTGGGCGGCATGGAGTCGCTAAAGGAAGAAATCAGGCTAAAGATTATCTACCCGATTACCCATGCTGAGATGTACAAAGCCTATGGCAAAACCATTGGCGGCGGCATCTTAATGTACGGGCCACCGGGCTGCGGGAAGACGCACCTAGCGCGAGCCACAGCCGGCGAAATTGAGGCTAACTTCATCGCCGTCGAAATCAGTGACGTGCTGGATATGTGGCTGGGCAACAGTGAGAAAAACCTGCATGAAATTTTTGAAGAGGCGCGCCAAAATACGCCCTGCGTCTTATTTTTTGATGAAGTAGACGCGCTAGCAGCCAAACGCTCCGATTTTCGCCAAAGCACGGCACGGCAGCTGATCAACCAGTTTCTGGCCGAGCTAGACGGGGTGCAGTATTCCAACGAGGGGCTGCTGATTTTGGCCGCCACGAATGCGCCCTGGCATTTAGACGGTGCCTTTCGGCGACCCGGGCGATTTGACCGCATGCTGTTTGTGCCACCGCCGGATAAGGCCGGTCGGGCCACAATCTTGCGATTACTCTGTCAGGGCAAGCCGGTCGAAGATATTGACTTTGAGCACGTCAGCCAGAAGACGGATAAATTTTCAGGCGCTGACCTAAAGGCGCTGGTAGACGTAGCAATCGAGGCAAAGCTGCAGGCCGCCATCAAGTCAGGCATTCCTAAGCCGCTAGAGACGCGCGACCTGGTCAAAGCAGCCGGCGCGGTCAAGCCCTCCACCGGCGAATGGTTCATGACAGCGCGCAACTATGCAATTCACGCCAACCAAGATGGCATCTATGATGAGATTTCGAAGTACTTGAAGCTGCGGTAAACGTCTATGGGGACAGCAAGCTTTGACCGAGCGCTGCTGCTGTTTGAGCAGAGCCGGTTTGCTCAGGCAGAATCCACGCTGCGATCGCTTCTCAGCGAAGCCCCAGAAAATGCCCGCGCCCAGGCGCTGTTGGCAATCACGCTAACGCGGCTAGAGCGCTATGCAGAAGCCATTGAAACGGGCCAGCAGGCGATTGCTGCTGAGCCAGATATGCCCTTTGCTCACTACGCGCTAGCCGATGTGCACTACCATCGCGACGCCTACCCTGAAGCCGAGCAGGCAATTACGGCAGCGCTGCAGCTTGACCCCATGAATGAAAGCTTTTACTCGCTGCAGGGCGGCATCTTTGCCGATCAGGAACGCTGGCCAGCGGCGCTCGCGGCAGCCGAAAAGGGCTTAGCCATTGACGCCACCCATACTGGCTGCAGTACGCTGCGGGCGCTCTGCCTGAAGCAGCTAAATCGGCTAGAAGAAGCGGCTGCCTCAATTGAAAGCAGCCTGCTGCAAGACCCAGAAAATGCGCTGGCTCACGCGAATCAGGGCTGGCTCTGGCTAGATCGCGGTCAGCCTAAGCAGGCGCAGGTTTCTTTTCAAGAGGCGCTGCGGCTACAGCCTGATTTAGACTGGGCGCGGCGCGGCATGATTCAGTCGCTGAAAGCAACCAACGTGGTTTACGGCGCTTTTCTGCGCTACGCCCTGTGGATGTCCAAGCTCTCAGAAGGTCGCCGCTGGCTGGTGATTGCACTGCTGGTCGTAGGCTTTCGGATTTTGCGCATCGTGGCTCAGACCGGCCCAATTGGGATGGCAGTGGCCGCTCCGCTGATTTTTCTCTACCTCAGCTTTGTGCTCTTTAGCTGGGTAGCCGACCCGCTGTTTAATCTGCTGCTGCGGTTTAACCGCTACGGCCGGCTGCTGCTCTCTAAAGACGAGCTCGCTGCCTCTAACTGGATTGGCGGACTGCTGCTGACGGCGCTGCTGATAGCTGGCAGTGCGATTGCGCTTCAGAGCTGGCTGGTAGCCGTGGGCTGTGCGATCGCGCTGGGCATGATTATTCCTACCTCAGCAGTCTATCAGTGCAGTGCCGGCTGGCCTCGGCAGACGATGATCGTCTACAGCGGCTCAATGGCAGGGCTGGCGCTGCTAGGCTGGGCGCTGCTGTGGATACCGACGACGCAGAGCGGCGGGATTGTGCTGCTGGCGCTGTTCGTTCTAGGATTTTTGGCATCGAGTTTGGTGGCGAATGTGCTGGTGAATCGGACGCCGAGGAAGGGCTAGGGCTGGGGAAGATGGGTTTTAAGGATTATTTTTCTGGGCAGGCGGAGAACTATGCGCGCTATCGACCGCGCTATCCGGAGGCGCTATTTGAGTATTTGGCAGGTCTAGTTGCGCAGCGGCAGGTGGCTTGGGACTGCGGTACGGGTAATGGGCAGGTGGCGCTGAGTTTGACGCCCTACTTTGAGCGGGTGCAGGCGACGGATGCCAGCGCGGCACAGATTGCTCATGCGTTCGTGCATCCACAGGTACAGTATCAAGTAGCACCGGCTGAGGCGGTGCCACTGGGCGATCGCAGCGTGGATTTGATTACGGTGGGGCTGGCAATTCACTGGTTTGAGATTGAGCGCTTTTATGCGGAAGTCAAGCGGGTGGCAAAGCCAGGGGCGATACTTGCCGTGTGGTGCTCAGGAGATTTTTTAGCAACGCCTGAAACGCAGCGGCTGTGCGAGATTGTGCAGACCTATCGAGAGTTTCTTAAGCCTTGGATTGCGCCTGAGGTAGCGCTGATCGAAGCGGAATATCAAACGCTGCCGTTTCCATTTGAAGAACTCTCGCCGCCGCGCTTTCAGATGACGGCAGGCTGGCGGCGAGACCAGCTAGTCGGCTGTCTTAAAACTTGGTCGGCGACGCAGCGCATGATGCAGACTCAGGGGGCGCAGACAGTGGCCGAGCTAG
>JAAHIA010000332.1 GCA_010671975.1 Leptolyngbya sp. SIO4C1
TGGCCGAGTGGCGCGGTGAAGCGATAGCGGCGGCTAACAATATCGCGCACTCCGTCTGCGGTTAGATAGACCAGCTCTGCCGTTGCCGTGGTTCGATGCGCGCCGTCTGCTGCTTGCATCTGCGGGTCGCTCAGCTTCAGCAGCAGCTCCGCCACTGGCTCAACCGGCACCGGCTCGCCCGGCTGCCAGTCTGCCGGTAGCTGCAGTCCCAGCGCCGCAAAGATTTTGGGGATCGCTTCGTCGAGTCCTTTGGGGCTGTCTTCGACAAAAATATGGATTGGCTCAACCGGAAAGAGTAGATTCAAAATGCCGGCCTGCACGCCGGGCAGCACGACTGAGATCACCTTATAGCCCTCGGCCCGGCGCTGCTCAGCGATCGCTAGCGCCAGCCGCACCTCCCGCTGTACCCAGTCTGAGCTGACCGCATCCAAGCTGATCACCACCAGAAAGTGACGAGCGGTGCGAATGCTGTCTTCAATCGCGCTATCGAGCGGGTCGCCGCCGGTCAGCTCTTGGGAGTCTACCCAGAGTGGCTGCTCGTGTATTGCCAAGATTTTTCTGAGTCGTTTGACAACGCCATCATTCTTAGAGGAATGGGAGATGAAGATGTGGTCAGCCATAGGTGCAATGGAAAAAAGCTTTTAGGCCCGTCTTTCGATCCATACAACCTGAATTTGCCAATTTCGGGCGATCCTTAACTTAATCTTTGCCAGATCTATAAAGTTGGCAACATTCAGAGAGAGCCACGCGCGTCCGTCTTTTGATCCCCCGACCTCCGGCCACCTCCTGATCAAGGGGGACGGGGGGATCCTCTACGCTATATCGGGCGTAGTTAGAGAGCTTGAGCGTAAGTCCTGACTAGCTAGCCGTCTCATCTAGCTTCCACTGCAGCAGCCTTGGCAGCTGTGCCAAATCTAACGCATAGTTCACTGTCCATAAAACAATCTCAGCGATCAGCAGCCAGCGCAGCCAGGTTAGCTCAGGTGCGATCAAGCCTATCCCCTCGTAAAGCTGCCAGCCTCGATAGGGCAAATACAAGTAGGGCACCATGACAAACACCACCGAGCGAAACTGCCGCAGCGACAGGCTTTCTGACAAGACCTGCAGCCCTAGCATGACAAAATAACCGGTTAATACTGCGACGGCGCTGCTGTACCCCTGCCACAGGCACCAGCCCAGCGCCATCAGCGGTACTGCGCCGCCGCCAATCTGCACTGAGAGAAACCATACCTTAAACCAGTCGGGCAGCGGCTGCGGTAGCTTATAGGGCTCAGCCCGTCGCCAGGCCCAGCCGACTAGCCCAAGGAAGGCGGTGGCGATCGCAAAAAATACTAGATTTTCGTAAACCAGGCGATAGGCTAAGCTCACGTGAGTTTCACAGCGCGTTTGATAGCCAGTGTTGCACAGCGCTGTGGCGTTTGCTACTCGGCCAGTTGGTGCTGGAAATTTAGCGCGATCGCAGATAGGCAGGGAAATTGGCTATACTAGCTGACCAGTAAGTAAGGTGGCGATATGGCTTCCCGCGCTGGTAAGGTCGAGCAAATTTTAGCGGTTGCGCAGCGACTGGCTCAAGAGCGTGGCTACAATGCTTTCAGCTACGCAGACATTGCGGCGGAAGTTGGCATTCGCAGGGCCGCCATTCACTATCACTTTCCTAGTAAAAGCGACTTGGGGCAACGCTTGGTCAGCCGCTACCGCGAGGCTTACCGTCAGTGCTTTCAGCAGATTGACCGCGAGACCACCGATCCTCGAGAAAAGCTCAAGCGCTATATTCAGCTCGATTGGGAGATGCTGCAAGCGGAGCGGATGTGCCTATGTGGCATGCTCTCAGCAGAGCTAAAAACCCTACCCGATCCGATCACTGAGGAGGTGAGGGCGTTTTTTGCAGAGCATGAGCAGTGGCTCGCGGGGATCTTGCAGACGGGCGCTGAATCGGGTGTCTTACGCTATGCTGGCACATCGGCAGCGGCCGCTCAGGTGCTGCTGGCGGGGCTAGAAGGGGCCATGCTGATTGCCCGTTCTCAGGGAGATCAGGCATCGTTTCAGGTGATTGCGCAGCAGCTGCTCAAGGGACTTGGGGTAGACGCCTAAGCAAAATTCTTCTTGAAACTATTTTTCTGAATGTAAACTTACTTACCTAGAGGTAAGTTATCGATCTAGACTTACTTATAAGTAAGTAAGTAAGTAAACAAGCAGGTCTTCTAACGATTAAGTTGTTGCGTATCGTCACTGCTTAGCGCATCAACGCTAATGGGCCTGCTGCAACTCACAGGAGATTCATGATGAACAACATGCGCTTTATCAGTCGCTTTACCCACGGCATGGTGGACTATGCAGGAGCGCTGGTCTTACTCACCGTTCCATTGATTGCTAATTTTCAGGCAGCTTCGCCGTTGGCGTACTGGCTGTCGATGGGGGCTGGCTTTTTGCTGCTCACCTACAGTCTGTTGACAGACTATGCCCTCAGTCTCAAGAAACTGATTCCATTTCAGCTACATCTCGCGCTCGACACGCTCGCTAGCATGATGTTTCTAGCGGCCCCTTTCCTGTTTGGATTTACCGGCTTGGTGCGGCTGTTCTTTCTGGCTAATGGATTCTTGGTACTGCTGGCTGTCTTGCTGACAGATTATCGCCCGGTCCGTCGATCGGTTTCTCTGAACTGAAAGGGTTAGAGTTCGAGGCTTTATCGTTTGTTTATTTGGAGAGATTGTTCCATGAAACGCATTATCTTGACTGGTTTGTCCCTCTTTGTACTGGCTGCTGTGGTGATGCCGCCCAGCTTAGCGGCTGAGGAAGAAGGCACAGGTGATAAGGCCATAGCCAGTAGTATCACCAGCCCTCTATCTGAGACCAGCATCAAAGCAGCCGGTGAAGGCACGGGCAATAAAGAGGTTGGCAACGGCACCGGCAACAAAGAAAACAATACGGGTACTGGCAAACGTACGGGCAACAGCCTGAGTCACAAAGAAACCGGTACTGGCAGCGGCAACAAAACCGCTAGCAGTCATCCTAGCCAGTCGTGACTGGTCAATCGTGAGAGATTGTCAGCGGTGACAGCGGTGACAGCGGTGACAGAGCCGCGCTAGGGTCTGTTGACGCCGCTATTAGCTGCTAGAAAGGCGCGATCGCATCATGCGATCGCGCCCTGCTGTCTGTACCTTGCAAATATCTTCTGGAGATCAGCGGCTTGCAATCTGTCCTTTATCGATAAACTAAAAGTCTAAGAAAAAGCCCCATGCTTGAGCGCTATGACACATTTTGGCTTACTCTGCCCTACGGCCAGCGGCCACCTCAATCCGATGACAACGCTAGGGTATGAGCTAGCCCAGCGCGGACATCGCGTGACGCTGATCGCCACCCTAGATGCCCAGCCAAAAGCCGCAGCTGCCGGGTTAGACTTTCGAGCCATTGGGGCAGCCGAGTTCCCGGTTGGCTCAGCTGCTGCAGAAATAAACCGCATTGGCGAGCTGAGCGGCCTGGCTGCGTTTCGCAGTACGATCGCGCTGTTTAAGAAAATTACGGAAACGCTGCTGCGAGAGGCGCCAGCTGTGCTAGAGGCGGCTGGGGTAGAGGCGGTGCTAGTGGATCAGGCCGCCTTTGGGGGCAGCAGCGTTGCTGAGCACTTGGGGCTGCCATATGTCAGCGTGTGCTGCGCGCTGATGTTTAACCGAGAGCCGGGCGTGCCGCCGTTGAATACTTCCTGGAGCTACAGCCCTGCCTGGTGGGCGCGGCTGCGCAATCGAGCCGGTCACGCGCTGATGGTGCGCCTGGCTCAGCCAATTGGCGATCTGGTCAATGAGTACCGGCAGCAGTGGGGACTGCCGGCCTATCAGTCTTCGAGCGATGCCTATTCTGATCTAGCCCAGATTTGCCAGCAGCCAGCCGAGTTTGAGTTTCCGCGAGAGCAGCTGCCGGCCTGCTTTCATTTCACTGGCCCCTATGCCAATCCAGCTAGCCGCGAGGCGACTGACTTTCCGTTTGAGCAGCTGAGCGACCAGCCGCTGATCTATGCGTCTCTGGGCACGGTGCAAAATCAGCTGATGGATACCTTCGAGATCATTGCAGCAGCCTGCGCCGACCTGGAGGCCCAGCTGGTGATTGCGCTGGGAGGCGGCAGCAAACCTGAGGCGCTGCCAAATCTGCCAGGCTCACCCATCGTGGTGGCGTTTGCGCCGCAGCTAGCGCTGTTGCAGCGGGCTGCGCTGACGATCACGCACGCTGGCATGAATACGACGCTAGAGTCTTTGAGCAACGGCGTGCCGATGGTGGCGATTCCCATTGCGAACGATCAGCCGGGCGTGGCGGCTCGCATTGCCTGGACCGGGACAGGTGAGGTGGTATCGCTGAAGCAGCTGAGCGTCCCCAGGCTGCGGCAGGCGATCGCAACCGTGCTGACTACTGACACCTATCGCGACCATGCGCGCCGGCTGCAGGCTGCCATTCAAAATGCGGGGGGCGTTAGCCGCGCAGCAGATATTGTCGAGCAAGCGATCGCAACGCGGCAGCCGGTGATGGCGCCATACCGATCTGAATCTATCTGAGTCTTTTTTGAAGATTGATAAAGAAACTTCTCAAAGATAGCGATAGGTTAAACACTGTCAAGTCTTGGAGGCGGTTGTTCAACGGCTGCCGCTAACTTTTCTAGAATGACCGCATAGAGAGTAAGCACTGCAGCAAGCATATGACAGTTCAAATGCCTGATCAAGAAGCGGTTCGCCTTGAGGCACTCAGGCAGTACCAAATTCTCGATACGCCTACCGAGCAGACTTACGATGACATTACCGCGCTGGCTGCGTTTATTTGCGATGTCCCGATTGCGCTGATCAGCTTAGTTGATGAGGACCGGCAGTGGTTTAAATCTAGAGTGGGTTTAGAGGTGAGCGAAACCAGCCGCGACGTTTCCTTTTGCGCACATGCGATTTTGCAAAGAAATACGATGGTGGTGCAGGACGCTCTGTACGATCAGCGGTTTGTGGATAATCCGCTGGTCACCTGTGCGCCCGGCATTCGCTTCTATGCAGGTGTGCCGCTGGTCACCCCGACAGGACAGCCGCTAGGAACACTCTGTGTGATCGATCGGCGGCCCCGCGAGCTATCAAAGACTCAAATCAGAACGCTAGAGGCGCTGGCTCGCCAGGTCGTCACCCAGCTAGAGCTGCAGCGCGTGTCGTCTCAGCTAGCAGATGCCTTAGACAAAATCAAGCTGATGGCAGGGCTGATTCCGATTTGCTCTTATTGCAAGGGTATCCGCAATGACGAAGGCTACTGGTCAACGGTTGAGAAGTTTATCGAGCAGCATGCAGATGTGGAGTTTACCCATGGCGTTTGCGATCGCTGCATGCAGCGGCATTTTCCAGAAGTCGCCGAAGTGTTGCTGACGCAAGCTATAGAGCCGGAGCCGGCGAGCGAGGCTGAAAACTAGCTAATTCAGCGAATATTTGCGGATTCCAGCCAATTGATCTTGAGGCGCCCAAACTCTCCCAACCTATAATGCTTATGCATAGGCTTATGTATCGAGCCCTCAGGCTGAGGGCTCAAGGGTCAGGGGTGTCGTTCGTTGGTTTCACTCGCTCGCAAGAATCTACTGAAAGATCTGCCGCGCTTTTTGGTGGCGCAGGCGGGCATCATGTTTGCAGTCA
>JAAHIA010000333.1 GCA_010671975.1 Leptolyngbya sp. SIO4C1
TATCTACGCTCTGGAGACATTACCCCGATGATGGCAACTGTACTGCAACAGATTTTGAATTGTGCTTACTATGGTCTTGTTAAGCGGGCTTATCTAGAAAGCAAAGTTGTTGAACTTATGGCTTTGTTACTAGAGCAAGAGACAGTAATTCGACAAGGAGGGCAAAAGAAAATTTCTCTTAAGTCAGAGCAGATAGAACGGATTCACTATGCAAGAGAGATATTATTGCGCGATCTGAGCAATCCGCCATCCCTATTAGAGTTGGCTCATCAGGTGGGCTTAAACGAGTTTATGCTGAAACAGGGTTTTCGCCAGATGTTTGACAACACAGTATTTGGTGAGCTGCGATCGCATCGCTTAGAAATTGCTCAGCAGCTACTAGCTGAGCAAGAGACGAGCGTGGCAGAAGTGGCTCATCTTGTTGGTTATGCCTGTGTCAGATCGTTCGCTAAAACCTTCAAGCGTAAGTTTGGATTGGGGCCAAAAGCTTATCAAAAGGCATGTCGCTAGGAAAAAATCCTTATTGCCCCGAAAAAAATCCTTATTGCCCCGAAAATCTCCCCGCAAACTTCGTATGATTGCTGGGAATAGATCTCATTAATGATGGGCGAAGCATCAGGGTGCAGCAATTGTGTCCCATCGTTAGTGTGCTTGCAAAATATGGAGTTTTATAACCATGCCCCAAGTCAGTTTGTCTATCTCGACGACCTTCGATGGTGACCTCAATGCCCTTATTGAAGACCAGGGCACGGCCCTGACCGTTCGCTTTGACCTGGATGAACCCGCCCCTGAAGGTGGGCTGAAGGTCTATGTCGATAGCGAAATAGAACAAATTATCAATCGGCTCGACCTTCCAGGCTTTGCAGCAAGCCCTATACTTGAGAACATCGAACTCGCTAGCTTTGTCACCAACTTTGATAATTCAGGCTTTGCGCTCACAATTGACGAAGGCGCAATCTTTGGCAGCTTCACCCTCAACGTATTTGATAATTCCGAGCCGGATACCTTTTTGCCGGAAACGTTTGATGGAAGGGTGGAAGCAGCCCTATCGCTGAGAACGCAAGATGAGGTGGACTCAGCAGACCAAGGTGACATCAGCGATATTAGCAACTACACCATTGATCCAAACGCTGCAAGTAGCACAGTAATATTTGCAGATGACGCTAGCCAGCTCACAGATACGTCAGAGCCACCGACTGAACCACCAACCGAACCGCCAGCGTCTGATGCGCTACAGGTGAGCTTGTTCACTGGGCCGGACTATCTGATTGAGGATGAGGGGACGGTCAGTGCCCATGCTTTTAACGTGACAAACGGCACGATTTCCGAAGGGGGTCTGGTTGTTTCTGTCGATGCGCCAAATCTGGGCGAGTTTGATTTAGACAGTGTTTCTGTTGAAGGCGGTGAGATTGAAGCGGTACGCGACGGTGGGTTTGACCTGCGGATGACGCAGTACACTACCCTGGTAAACCTTCCTATTGCAGATGATGGAGAGACTGAATCAGGAGAAACGGCTACCTTCAGCTTAGCTGAGGGAGAAGGGTACGAGATTATCTCAGATTACAGTAGTGGTACTTTTAATCTGGTGGATACCGAGGCGGATATTCCGCTTGGCGTTGTTACCGAACCCAATCAAACTATTCCGATAGCAACCGATACTCAAATCAGTCCTGAGAACCCAACATTTTCTGGCAGCGACTCTATTTACTTCGACATTGGTAATCGTCTTCTTAACTCCAATGGCATCTACGAATATATCGACTACAGCGAAGATGTTGATGTATACAAAATTAACTTAAAAGCAGAAGATACGGTTGCTATCGAAACTTTTGATTCCGAAGCAAATTTTGACCCATTCGGTACTGGTCTTACACTTCAGACACTGATATACGATGCTGAAGGAAATCCAGTTTTAGATTACGAAATTTCAGACTTTGCAACGCCTGCTGCGCCCGACAAGCTGTTTGGCGGTACTGGTCCTTTTGACGAAAATGAGACAAATACATACTTAGAATTTACCGCACCCGAAGATGGTGACTACTATGTAGCTTTTGGTTTAGATGGCAACATACAATTACAAAATTCTTCGGACGGAGGCGATCCTATTTACGATCCCCTGGTATTTGGATCGGGTAATGGAAATCGGACGGGCTACGGCGATTATTCTATTGAAGTCAATTTATTGTCAGATGAGAATCCCCGTGAAACGGGTACTCCAACACCGCCTGTCAGCAACCCTAATGTCACTAATCCTCCTACGCTTTCTTTAAGTGCTAATGCCACTACGACAGACAGTGAAGGGAACTTAATCAATGGAGTAGTGGAATATCTAGAGCCAGGAGAAGAGTCAACTTCTGGTGTAAACTTTACGATTCAGACTGAGGGAGAAATTCCTGAAGAGGGAATTGAAGTTGTTCTCAATAGTGATGCTAATCTATTTGACTACGTTTCATTACTTGGACAAAATAGTCTTCCTAGCACTATTGGTGGACAGTCTTTAGGTGCTTTCTATAACGAAGAGGGCATCCCGACGGGAATTCGGCTTCGCATTGAAGAACCTATCATGACCGTCAACTATGAAGCTGCCAGTATTCGGTCATTCTTTGATAGTTTTGGAAATATTGCTGAAGCGTTTCAGCCTTTGGAAACGGATGGAGCAGAAGATGTCACTTTCTTTTTGCAACCAGGGGAGGGCTATGAAGTTGCTTCCGATGCGGTCGAGACAGAGGTAACTTACTACGATTCGATAGAAGATGTCCCTGCATCTACTGGTGGGAGCGACACCATTCCCGAAGTAGGCGTTACCGTTAGCGAGACGGAGTTAATTGAAACTGAAGGAACTGAAACAACGCTGACCTTTAACCTATCAGAACCACCACCACCAGAAGGTGTGACGGTATTCTTAGATAGTGAAGATGAGCCACTTGTTGGTAGCGTCCTCGGTCAGTTTGATGTTCTAAATGCCGAAATTATTGGTGGCAACTTTCCTGTTCCTAATGGAGATGAATCGGGCTTCTTCTTCACCATCACCGAGCAAACAGCCACAATTACGCTTTCTGTTTTCGATGAGCTAACGGCTGGTATAGAACTTCCTCCAGATACTTTTCAAGAAGGCGTTCTTGCCCTGAATTTCGCGCTACAACCGCAAGAGAGTTACACCATCGACGAGGATGCCAGTGAAATTAACCTTAGAATTTTGGATAACCCAGATTCACAGATTCAAGTTGGTTTGACTGGTTCTATTCAGACAGATGAAGAAGAGTCAGATGAAGAAAGTACTAATCTAATTGAAGCAGAAGGTACGGTTAGCGTTCATACCTTTAGCCTTAGTGCGCCACCGCCAGAAGGAGGCTTAACCGTCAGCGTCAGTGCAGATTCTCTTAATGATTTTAATTTAGATAACCTTGAGGTACAAGGTGGCACTATTGCTAACCTACAAGATGATGGCTTTGACCTCACCATTACCGAACAAGATGCAACCATTAGCTTACCCGTTCTGGAAGATGGTACAGATGAGGGCAGAGAAACCGCCACCTTTATTTTGGAACCAGGCGATACTTACCAAATTAACCCAGCAGCGACTGAAGCGACTTTCAATTTAGCCGATACCTTAGATCAAGTTGCCGTTTCCGAAGAGGTTGAAAGCAACAGCACTTTATCCGAAGCCAATGTACTTGGTTTAGGTTCTGATACTCCTTCTATCTCCATTAGTGGAGTAATTAACGAAGGTTCCTTCGATCTCCCCGAAGATGTTGACTTCTATTCCTTCGATCTAGAAGCAGGACAAACGGTTAATTTAGACATTGATACAGAAGAAATACTGCCGAATACGGTTGATTTTAGACCAGTAGTAAGTCCAGCTTTAGCAGAAACACTTCAAAAGCCCGACACCGAACTCAGGTTATTCGATGCAGAGGGCAATGAACTAGCTGCCAACAGTGATGGTGCTGCTCCCGACGAAGAGTTTTCCCGCGACCCTTATATAGAGTTTACTGCCGAATCAGCAGGCACTTTCTACGTCGGTGTCAGTCAACTGGGCAATCGCAACTACGATCCTTCCACTGCTAATAGCGGTAGTGGTTGGACGTTTCCAGAGGTGGGTGTTTTCTTCGGGCCTTACGAACTCACCGCCACCCTCACCGACGGCGATCCTCAGCCCCCCACAGGCGGTGACCTCATCGGCACCCCCGGCGATGACACCCTAGAAGGCACCGCCGAAGCTGACACCGTCGCAGGCGACCTCGGTAACGACATCATCACAGGCGGCGACGGCGACGATATCCTCCGTGGCGACCTCAACACCCGCGACCCCCAAGACACCGTCATGGGCGGCAACGATATTATCTTTGGCGGCGACGGCAATGACCGCATTGGCGGCAAATCTGGTAACGACATCCTCAGCGGCGACGCAGGCGATGACTTTATCTACGGCGATGCAGGCGACGACATCATCATGGGCGTCACTGGCAACGACATCCTCGTCGGCGACAACGGCTCCGGCGGTAGCGGCAGCGACCTGTTTGTCTTCGGCAACGGTGACGGCACCGACATCATCCTCGACTTTGAAGTGGGTATAGACCGGATTGGTCTGGTCGAAGACGAGCTGGTATTCGCTGACCTTACCCTTACCCAGGACAGAGCTAATACCCTGCTGGGCGTCGGCAGCGAAACCCTCGCCGTGCTGAACAACGTCATGGCCTCGACCCTGAGCGAAAGCGACTTCACCAGCGTCGCGGACGTGTCAAACGTGGAGGAGGCGCTGGCGCTGGTTTAGGTAACAGGTAACAGATTTGAACCATGGTCCGGCTGTTTCTCCAGAAGAACAGCCGGATTTTTCTGTGGAGGTTTTGACTGAAAGTTGCGATCGCACCTCTGCTGAATAGGCCAAGGGTTGCGATCGCTATAATAGAACCCAACCCTTAGATGCTGCCCCAGTTCAATGGCTTACCTTGCCGAGCGATATATCAACCCGCTGACCGACTTTGGCTTCAAACGGTTGTTTGGCACCGAGCCTAATAAAGATTTGCTAATTGACTTTCTGAACGTCGTTTTACCCGAAATGCACCGCATCCAGGACTTAACCTTTCATAACAATGAAAATATCGGTAATACACCGATTGACCGTAAGGCCATTTTCGATATCTACTGCGAAAGTGAAATTGGCGAAAAGTTTATCGTCGAAATGCAAAGGGCAACGCAAAACTATCTTAATCCCCTTGCTACTTGTTACCTGCTATTTGTTACCTGTTACCTGAACTCGCCATGACCATCAGACTGACAGAAGATGAATTCTTAGAACAATTTCATGAAGCTGGCGAAGAGCAGCTCCAGCGGGATCCCTCAGACAAGCTAGATAACAACTGTAAATTTGATGCCCGATTTGCTCAAGGATGGAGACGAAAGATTAACTTAAGAGAAGGCATTTGTCTAAGCATTAGTAAATTTCAATCCTTCGAACACACGATAATTAATTGCTCTGAATTTAACTGCCGCAACGTTCGCTTGTATTTCACGCTTTCAAATAATGGACATATGATCTTTCCTTCACTTAACGAGACATTAATTCCATATACCCCCGGAAAATACTACTTGAGGGGCAATGGTCTATGGGCCTCCGCTATTGAAAATTTTAGTATTA
>JAAHIA010000334.1 GCA_010671975.1 Leptolyngbya sp. SIO4C1
CTCCGATCTCAAAGAAGAGTACGCGCGCGAAATGAACCTGCTCAATCAGCTAGACAACCTGCGATCGCTGCTCACGCCAGAAAATGCCAAGCTGCTGCAGTCGTTCAACCTGCTGAATAAATAGCGCTGAAAATTAACGCAGTACAATAGGGACATAAGCTCAGCCAAAGACACCTATGGGCCTGGTTATTTTGTATTGGAGCCTGCTAGCGATCATGCTAGTCGGCGTTGTGGGGGCTTTTGTACCTGCGCTGCCCGGCGTAGGTTTAATTTTGGCTGCAATTTTGGTTTGGGGTATAGTCACTGGCTTTGCGCAGGTCAGCAGCGCCCTCGTGGTGGCGATTATCGTGCTGCTGCTTAGCCTTGTCACTGACTATTTAGCGGCCTATCTGGGGGCTAAGAAAGTCGGGGCGAGCAGCTGGGGACAGGTCGGCTCAATTGTTGGCATTGTGCTAGGCATGCTGGGATTTTTGCCGGCTTTACCAGTAGGAGGGCCAATTTTAGGGCTACTGCTGGGCGCAATGGCTGGAGCCTTCATTGGTGAGTTTATCTATCGGCGCGATTTAGCTATCGTTGCTCGAGCCCGGCTAGGTCTTAAGGTCAGCTTGGCGATTGTAGTCAGCTCTTTGATTGGCAACATAATTCAAGGCGCGCTTGCGATCGCGGCAATGGCTGTGTTTGTGCTGACTACCTGGTCAAGCGTTGCTGCATAGCGGCTGAGCTGCGATAGATGACCGGTGGCTGAGCTGCGATAGATGACCGGTGTCTGAACTGCGATAGATGACCGGTGGCTGAGCTGCGATAGATGACCGCAATCAATAACCAGCACCTAGGTAATTTACCGACTCATCACTGATTTGATAAAAATCGCTTTGAATAGTGTGACTGTGCACAGCCAGGACGTTCAGAGTTGGCTATGCTACAGAATAATGGTGAGACTTAAAACATGGCTGATGCAGAGCACTTAGAGATGCTGAAGCTCGGGGCAACCGGCTGGAATCGCTGGCGTGCCAGGCATCCGCAGCTGCGTCCCAATCTGCGAGAAGCTGATTTACAAGGGTTAGATTTTTCTGGCTACAACTTTCATAACACTTATTTGAGCAAAGCTAACCTCAGGCGCGCCTACCTCTTTGAGGCCGACTTTCAAGCTGCAAACTTACGAGAGGCCAACCTGAGCCGCTGCTGTCTGATTGGTGCTAACCTACACCGAGCCTACCTAGCTAACGTCAGCCTATATCAGGCCTATCTGTCATACACCGACCTCAGTAATGCCTATTTGCATAACACTGATTTGCGCAAGGCCGATCTCAAAGAAGCGATTCTTACCTCGGCCTATCTAGGTGGGGCCGATTTGCGAGAGGCCGACTTAAGCGATGCTGCCGATCTGGTGCCTTCACAGCTGCAAATAGTAGGCAGCTTAGCACAGGCGACTCTGCCGTCGGCCTTAGCAAACCTCTATCAGCCACGCGTTTCTCTGTCGATTTAAAGCAGGGAGCTAAAGGGAGCTAAACATTCGCTGGCGTACCGTAGCGAATGTTCGCATCGCGCAGCCTTGCCATCGCTTCACCCAGGCGATCGCACTCGGCAATCAGACTAATGCGCACATAGCCTTCACCGCCTTCACCAAACGCGCTACCCGGCGTCACGACCACGCCTGTCTTTTGCAGCACCGTAAAGGCGAAGTCAGACGAGGTTACACCGAGCGGGCAGGGCACCCACAGATACATAGTGGCCTTGGTTTTAGGCACGTTCCAGCCCAGCTCTCTGAGCGCCTCAATCAGAAAATCGCGGCGCGTGATGTAGCGCTGCTGCACTTCTTCTAAATAGCTGTCAGGCAGATTGAGCGCCGTCTCTGCAGCAGTTTGAATGGCGCCGAAGATGCCATAGTCTAGGTTGGTTTTTAGCGTTCGTAGTCCCTGAATGATATGCCGATTGCCAACAACGAAGCCGACTCGCCAGCCGGCCATATTGTAGGTTTTTGATAGCGTGTGAAATTCGACGCTGATCTCCTGAGCCCCTGGTATTTCGAGGACGCTGGTGGGCTGATAGCCGTCGAACGCTAGCTCGGCATAGCAGAGATCGTGAATCAAAAGAATTTTGTAGCGCTGAGCAAAGGCCACAATTCGCTCAAAGAACTCGCGCGGGGCAGTTGCGCCGGTAGGATTGTTGGGATAGTTGAAGTACAGCGCTTTAGCACGCCGAGCAATCTCTTCAGGAATGGCCTCAAGATCGATGAGCCAGTCGTTCTTGGCAGTTAGCAGCAGCGGATAGATTTCTGCCCCTGCGATCGCGGGTCCTCTAAAATGCGCCGGATAGGCAGGCGTGGGCACCAATACTAGGTCGCCCGGGTCAAGATAGGCCAACGCTAGGTGGCTTAGTCCTTCTTTGGAGCCTAGCAGCGGCAGGGCTTCGCCTTCGGGGTCAAGCATGACGCCATAGCGGCGGTGATACCAGTCAGTGATGGCCGCTCGAAAGCTAGCGGTGCCCTCAAAAGGCGGGTAGCCGTGATGTTTGGCATCTTCGATTGCCCGCTGGGCAGCTTCAATTACGGGGGCAGGCGTAGGTCCGCCCGGGTTGCCCATGCCTAGATCAATCAGGTCGACGCCCTGCTCACGCGCCTTAGCCTTAAGCTCATCGAGACGTGCGAACACATAGGGGGGGAGGCTGTTGAGGCGCTGAGCCGGCTGAATCCAGTCTAAATTCATGCGTTGACCTCGTGAGGTGAGCTGTCTGCTGGGGTACGTCGCGCAGTGACGGTTGGAGCGGTGGTTGAGACCATCGCGGCCATCACTGCTTCAGGCGCTACGGTGAAGGGTAGATGATAAATGTCTGAACCTTCGCGGCAGGCGAATTCAGCTGCCTGAGCCAGCTCGTTCAGCCGCAGGTTGCCCAGCCCTAGATCAGTCAGCGTGCGGGGTAGGCCAATCGCATCGTAAACCTGCAGCAGCTGCTGTCGGGCAGTGACCGCTAGCGGGCTACCGCCCATTTCCTCAAGGCGCAGCTGCACCAAAATGCCGTAAGCGACCTTTTCACCGTGCAGCGTGCCGTGGCTAGCGATCAGCTGGGTGAGCCCGTTATGCACCGCATGGGCTGCTACGGTACGGCACTGCGCGCCGCCCATACCGCCAATTACCCCGGCCATCAGCACGCTGGCATCCACCACTTCACGCCAGTCAGCGCCGCCGGGATCTTGCAGCGCCGCTGCCGATTTTTGAAAGAGAATATCGCGCAGCACCCTAGCCTGCTGTACCGCCCCGATGATCAGCGTCTGCTCTGAATGACCGCTGCTGACAGAGGCTTCGTACCACTTAGCGATCGCATCGCCAATGCCAGCAATCAGGGTGCGCTGCGGCGCAGTGGCAATCAGGTCATAGTCGAGCAGTAGCAGGTCTGGGCAGTAGGGCAGCCCAATATCGTAGCGAAATGCGCCTGCATCCGAATACACGTTAGAAAGCGCGGTCCAGGCAGCGCAGGTAGCAGCCGACGTCGGAATCGTCACGATGGGTAGCCCAGCCCGATAGGCCAGCAGCTTAGCCGCATCTAGCGCCTTACCACCGCCCAGACCGATGATGAAATCTGCCTCATGCTGCAAGCGAACTGTCTGCAGCGCGGTCAGCGCCGCTTCGCTACAGTCGGTTTGGTATGATGCTGTCGCTGCTGATAGACCCGCGAGCGCCGTCTGCAGAAAGGGCATCGCCACCGCTAGGGTGCGATCGCCCCCCACCAGCAGCGGCCGCTGGCCTAACCGTGCGAGTAGCGGCCCTGCTTGAGACAAAATGCCGCTGCCGCGCACTACCTGTGCCGGCGCAATCGTGAGAGCGGATAGCGTAGATTCGGTCATAGAGGGTTCATGTAGAAATGAAGTAGAGACAGGCAGCTAGGCATAGGAGGCTACGACAAGGACTACGATTTAGCAGCGGCCGCGCTGGCCTTGGCTAGCATTTGAGGGTTAACCGTCACTTGAATCGGCTGCTCCGCGCTGGCATCGCGCGTGGACTGAGCCTGGCCCAGATAGACCAGATCTGAAATGCCGGGCTCTCGATGGATAATGGTGCGCGCTCGAATGATTGGAGACTGACCGGGTCTGCCAATTCGGCTGGCCTTAAATAGATTTCGACCGGCCTGCTCTAACGTTGCGCGCAGCTCGGTTTCCGTAATTGACTGAGGCACCGCAATCACAATATTGGCAGCGCCCGAGTCAAACACCGTTGTGTAGGGCACTGACCCCGGCACCGCCGCTGGCGACAGAGGTTCAAAGCTGAGGCCAAACAGTCCGGCCGTCAGCACGGCACTGAATCCGGTCGCCCCGACTAGCCGAAACCGAATGCCCCATTGAAACACGAAGGCAAGACCCGCTAGCGCTGCGATCGCAAGCGTGGCAATGCCCATCCATTTTGTAGCCTGTAAAAAAAATTCTGGCGTTGGCATAGCAGCGGAGTAAGAGTCGTCAAGCAATTAGCGTATCCTACATTACCCATCTTGATCCTATCAGCAGAGTCTGCGTTCCCAAATGTGATAGTTCTGATTTCTAGATGGGCTTAATAAGCCTGGACTGAGCCGATTTTGCGGAGCACGTTTAAGTTGTGAAGCTAGATCGACACACTGTTAGGCGATGGAGCGCTTGCTTCATCGCCGGTTTCTTAATCATTGCCGGCGCTAGCCTAACCCAGCGAAGCCAGTCTACGCTTCGTCCGGCGGCCGATCCGCTGCCGCAAGATTCCTATGTTCAGGTTTTCTTCAATCAGTCAGCCGCCAGCGTCTATACCGAGCCCTATCGCGGTACGCAGCGCTACGGGGATAATCTAGAGCAGGTTTTACTAGAGACGATTGAGTCAGCAACGCAATCGATTGATATCGCCGTTCAAGAATTTAATTTACCCCACC
Source organism: Leptolyngbya sp. SIO4C1 (assembly GCA_010671975.1). Lineage (GTDB taxonomy): Bacteria > Cyanobacteriota > Cyanobacteriia > Phormidesmidales > Phormidesmidaceae > SIO4C1. The sequence continues at coordinate 4,885 of JAAHIA010000334.1, forward strand.
TCGCGCAGGCGCTGACGGCAAAGGCTCGCAGCGGCGTCGAGATTCGCCTGATTCTAGAAAATCAATACAGCCAGCCTTGGAGTCAAACTACGCCGGGCTCCGACACCTATGCTCGCAGTAAATATGAGAACCTGCTAGCCTTTGCCGACCAAGATGGTGACGGACAGCTGAGCGCGGCCGAAGCGCTAGCACACGATGCGCTGCTAATTTTACAAGCTGCTCGGCTGCCGCTGCTGGATGACACCGCTGACGGCAGCAAGGGCAGCGGCCTAATGCATCACAAATTTATGGTAGTCGATGGCCGCTGGGTGCTAACTGGCTCAGCTAACTGGACGGTTTCGGGCATCCACGGCGATGCGCTAGTGCCCGAGAGCCGAGGCAATGCCAACGCGCTATTGCGAATTGAGAGCCCTGAGCTGGCCCGGCTTTACACCGATGAATTTAACCTGATGTGGGGCGACGGTCCGGGAGGGCAGCCCGATAGCCGCTTTGGCTCACCGAAGCCGCTGCGTCCGGCGCAGAGAATAGCGCTGCCGGGTTCAGCTGTGACGGTGCAGTTTTCGCCCAATCGAGCCAATACGCCGTTTGCGCAGACGGTGAACGGACTGATTGCCGCAACGCTGGCTCAAACGCAGCATACGGCCGATTTAGCACTGTTTGTTTTTAGCGAGCAGACCATTGCTAACGCGATCGCGACTAGGCATCAGGCCGGCGCGCAGGTGAGAGCA
>JAAHIA010000335.1 GCA_010671975.1 Leptolyngbya sp. SIO4C1
CGCTTGCTGCGCTCAGGATGTTGGTTGATATAATTGTAGGGATTTTTCATTGGGTGGGTAGAACTCTACTTTTAGTGTTCTACCGCCTTTTTTTGTCCGAATTTATATTTTGGAGATGTCTAATGGATAACTCATTGAAGACCGAAAGGGTAATGGTGGCCGTTTGTTCAGTGATGGTGAAGAAGAAGCCAGAGGCACTAGGATTGGCAATGGGAAAGTTTCCTCCCTCAATTTCTGCTTCTAGGACATCGAACTGACTTAGAGGGCTACCGATAGGAGTATCGTCTTCGCTATCTACAAAAACAGTGACGCCTTCGGCTAGGGGTGGTTCGGACAGGGTAAAGGTGAGGGTGGTTTCTGTTTCTTCAGTCTCAATCAGGATGGACTCGCTAATACTAATACCCACTTCGGGGCCGGTATCGCCACCGCCGGTTGCGGCAGGGACATCTTCTACCGAATCATAGTAAGTCACTTCTACTGTCCCAGCATCGGGAGCAATTTCATAGCCCTCCCCTGGCTGCAAAAAGAATGTGACATCCTCGGCTCCATCGGTTTCCAGAGGCTCGTACGCATCTAGAAAAGGTCTCATCCCAGTAAAATCTATGGGAAAACCATCAAGCCGATTAGCCGCTTCAAAGGCGAGGAACATTGTCGGCTCTTCGATGCGGAGCCGAAATCCTGTGGGAATACCCTCTTCGTTGTAAAACGCGCTCAAAAACTGTCCGCCGATGGTGCTAGGAAGAGTGTCTTGAGCAACCAACGAAACATAGTCAAACAGATTGACGTTGCTGTTAAGGACAAATTCAATGCCCTCTTCAGGAATTTCACCCGACCCTTGAATCGTGAAGTTAACCCTAGAAACGCCACCCTCTTCGACAAACTCTACGACTCCTGGCGTCACAGTCCCTTCGCTATCTTCGGTAAGCGGATTGGCTTCCAAAGAAAGGGTTGGTGGATTAATGACGTTGGGGTTGCTCACAGGTGGAGTAGGCGTCCCCGTTTTGCGAGGATTATCGGGGGTCAATAAATCGATCTCAATGTCGTAATTACCAAAGCCTAATCGATTGTTTTCTCCTAAACCTGGAGTTTCAATGCTGTAATCAACGTTTGTGAACCCAACATCGGTAGCACTTTGTCCAGCGTAAGTAGGTGTCGCAGAAGCGAGATCGGAAACACCAATGTAGTAGCTCCCATCTTCGGGTGCAGTAAATTCTAGGTAGCTTTCTGTTTCATCAAAATTAACCGTTCCATCTTCGTTGAAGGCACCAAATATGCCGTTGGCTGTGCCGAATAGCTTATCCGGGGCAGCAGCAGTTAGCTCAGTAAGACCAGCAAGAAGCTGATTACCATCAGCGTCAAATACCGCCAAGCTAGATAGGAATCCGACGTTAAAAAGACCCATATTGCCTTCAACATCAAAAACTTCGACAGCAACGGTGTCTCCCGCACTCAAATCTACTTGATATAGATCGACATCCTCGTTGAAATCGATGTAGGTATAGGTGCCGTTTTCATTGAGGTAGCGGTTGCCGATATCAAAGTAAATCGAATCAGTAATGGAAAAAGAAGGGTTATCTTGGGTAATTCCTGTGTCAATTGCGACGCCAACAATGTCATTAGGTTCCGTGACAATATTTTGCGGAATATCCGCTCGCGTATCGACTAGCTCAAACGTGCCACCGCTGTAGCCCTCATTGATTTCGTACCCATCTCCCGCAGCCAAACTAAAGCTAGCGGTTTCTCTTGTTTCGGCCTCGCCATCATCCGCAATAGGCAAATTGACCAGCGTCGTGTACTCCGTCATCCGCAGGTCAAACCCACCGTCGCGCACCGCTGCAATCTCGCCCCCTTCCACCGAGAGACCGGCCAGGTCAAACTCGCTCAGGTTCGGTGCATCGACTGAGACGACCAGACCACCTTCAGGAATCACCCCATTCGTTGCCAAAAAGGCATGGGCACTGACCGTCCCCTCATCTTCAATCAGGTAGTCCGGCCCGGTGAACAGACTTACCTGTAACCCGTCAGGCATTGGCGGATTAGGTGGTGTAGGTGGCTCGGGCGTGTCCGTCAGCTGGCTGACCTCGTCAGCAAAAATCACCGTGCTGCTGGCTCCGTTTGGGTCGATGGTATAGTCGCCGACGCCGGTAATGCTGCCTTGGTCTTCGGCGGCAATCTGGTCAGCGGTGAGGATAGAAAAGACGGCGTCCACGCGACCATCAAAGGTCTCTGGCAAAAACGTATCCGGCTCAGGGTTATCAAAAATAGTCAGCGTCACCGTGGCAAAGGTGGAGCCTTCGGTGATCTCCAGCGCCAGTCCTGAGTTATCCAGGTTGGTCTGGGTGGCTAAGAGGTTGAGGTTTTCGGTCTGGGGATTGGCGATCGCAGCAGGCAAATCAAGCCGATTGAGAATTTGTTCTATTTCGCTGTCGATATAGACCTTTAGCCCACCGGCAGGAGCAGGTTCATCCAGGTCAAGGCGGAGGGTGAGGGCGGTGCCCAAATCTTCAACGAGGGCGTTGAGGTCGCCGTCAAAGGTCGTGGTGGTAGACAAACTGACTTGGGGCATAGTTTAAGCTTCACTGAATTGTATTGGGGCTTGCAGAGTCTGGCGCTTACTCATTGTTGAGAATGAGAGCTAATAAGCACTCTGAAAAGTAAAAGTACTACGAATGAGCAATCACAAGGGCCAAAACGCCGCCTCGAAAACAAAAAACGCCGTTTGGGAAACAAAAAGCCGAAACGCAGTTAATCTTAATTACAGGCATTGACGAGCTTCCCCCGTTGATGCGGACCTGGTGCGAGACGTTTAGCTTCCCGGCTCGCTCAGCGCCTCTCCTATGCCTAGCAGTATCGTCTAGGGCTACACCTTTTTCTTTTTTTGATATTCTTTACCCTTTTTCGGTTATGACGACTTCTCTAACTTGGCAAGAATACTGTGATCTATTTCAAGAAGCAGACAAAAAGGAGCTGGGGTTCGATGTATCGGATGAACTAGATACTGTCTGGCAATATGATGGAAGAATTGCCAAAGGACAGACACGAGAAGTCCGATTGCGGGAGGGAATCGTGCTGGAGATAGGCAAAGTTCAAAATCGAGACAGAGTTCTGTTGAATGTTCCTGAGCAAAATTTGTCATTACAATGGCATTTTATGCTTTCAGGTAAGCAGCAAAATATCTACAGTTCCTCTCACAGTCAAAGCAGCTTAGAACTTGGTGCTGGCCAATACGTTCTATTTGGAAAAGGCGTTGAGCAGATTACCGAGGATTGGCCAGATACGGAATCATGCCTAGAAGTCACAATTCATGTGCAGCCAGAAGTGCTGTGCTCTTTTGTCAGTGATTCGTCAGGAGAACTTCCAAAAATATTTCATCATTTAGTTCAACCGCGCGAAAGTGGTCGCTACAAGCGAGCAGGAGAAATACCACCGATGGCAATTGCTGTCTTGCAGCAAATTCTGCAATGCTCTTATAAAGGGCTGACTAAGCGAATGCTTTTAGAGGGTAAAGCAACAGAATTAATGGCATTGATTCTGGAAGAAGAAGAAGCAGCCTTTCAACAGGGAGAACTTAAAAAATCTCTATTGCAACCCGATCAATTAGATCGCATTCACTATGCAAAAGAGATTTTACTAAAAAACCTGGTAAATCCGCCTTCTTTAACAGAGCTATCTCGCCAGGCGGGAACTTGCGAATACAATCTCAAACGAGGCTTCAAGGAAGTTTTTGGCACCACTGTTTTTGGCTACTTGCGCGATCGCCGCTTAGAAAAAGCCCAAGCACTATTATTAGAGCAAAAAATGTCGGTGGCGTCGGTGGCGCAGGCCGTTGGCTACGATAGTCGGGCCTCTTTCACCACAGCATTCAAGCGTAAATATGGCGTGAGCCCGAAAGCGTATCAAATATCAGCACGAAAGTAATTACTGATGGTAAAAGCATATCTACAGCTCGGCTTTTCCGGCCTTTTCAATTAAACGAAGCTGAAGCACATTAAAACCGAGAATTCCAACTAAAACCATTGCGATCGCACACCCTACATACAGCAGCGCCGTTCCTGCCCCTGCTGCGGTTCCAAAAATAGGCGCAAACAACGATTGCAGCAAACTGGGTGAAGTCATAGCTGGCTCAAAAACGCGATCAGCAAGCACCCCAGCCAATAGCACCACAGACAGATCTAAGATGTCGTCAATGACAGCACGGGCCGCAAATATTCTTCCATGTAAACTTGCTGGTGTTGCCGCCATCCAGAGGGTGGTTTCTGACCCCACGAGCAGCGGAAAATTGAGCGATGAGCAAAATTGTGCTGGTATCCATACCGACAAACTCTGCCCTAACCCAAACGTGATTTTTGCCAAGCCAGCTCCCATATATCCAATTAGCATAGCTTGATGGTTTTGCCGAAATCCGCCCCAAATGCTGAGTGCGATCGCGCCTATCACCCCGCCAAACCCCGCCGCCGTACCAACAGCGCCTAAAGCTTGAGAGCTGCTGTCTGTACGAGCAAGAATCATTGGATCATAGACCGTTCCGCCTAAGTCGTGGGCTAGCCAAAAAGAGGCTGTGATCACGAGTAGCATTCTTAAGCCACGAGTTTGCCAGATATACCGAATGCCAAAGGTGATTTCGTCCCAGAGATGCCGCGTTTTAACGATGGTTTCCTGACTGATATTGCCTGCTTGTCCTAAGCTTAACTTCAGGGCTACCCCTTGGCCATCCAACGTTTTGTTCGGAGTTGCCTCCGGTTGAGGAATTTTCAATATTGCTAAAATCGCGATCGCGACCGACAGAGCAGCTAAGTCAATCGGCAAGATGCCGCTTAATCCTACATGAGGATATAGCATTCCAGCGATCGCAGGCGCAACGATGCTAGCCCCGTAGCCAACAGCTGACTCCATACTATTGGCACGAATGTAGTTGTCCGGGGCCACCAGCAGCGCGATAGAAGACTGGTAGGTAATCCAACCACATTTCTCAAATCCACTTCTAGCAAAAGCTGCTACATATAGATGCCAGATTAACAGATGTCCAGTCAGATGCAGCACCAGTAGCACCAGCATCGAAACGGCTGCTGTTGCCTCCTTCAGAATCATCAGATATTTGTGGCTAGTGCGGTCTATTAGAATGCCTGAAAACAGTGACGCCACAATCCTCGGCAGTTCGTAGAAAAAGCCAGTCAGGGCCAGCGCCGTTGCCGAGCCAGTCAGCTCCCAGACCCAAAGCGTAATGGCAAAATCGGCCATACGAGTGCCGATGGCAGAAATCAAGCGACTGAGCCAGAGGAAGGTAAATTTTTGCAAGTCCAGCAGAAAGTGACGATACGCTGATAATACACTGCACTAAACTCAGCACGGCTCCTGAAGGCTGAGCCTTGGGAAAATAAGACAGCTACCCACGGATGACGGTGATTGAGCGCCCGGTTGCGGTCTTAGCCGGTTCTGTGGTGGTGCGCTCTCCAATCGGCGGCAGACCCAAACGCTGGTCAAAAATCACCAGCCACCCCGTGGCTAATCCCAGCCCTGCCAGGTAGCGATCAATCTGTTCTAACCCCGCCCTCAGCGGGTCAGGCCGCCA
>JAAHIA010000336.1 GCA_010671975.1 Leptolyngbya sp. SIO4C1
GATGCCTTTTATTCCTATGGCACCACCATGATGGCCTTTGCCGTAGAGAGTGTGACGGAGATTATCCGAGCCAAGCTGGCCGGTGACGCAAAATCAACGCCTCGTCTGTTAAGGCGACATCTGAGCGCAGGGCGGCGTCAGGCACCGCCAGCCCGAGACGGTCGCCGTCTCTTGTCAGCAAGATTGTTCCTTCGTTACGAACACCCCCCAGCTCGACCTGCCCGCCAAAGGTGAGCAAAACGCCCCCGGCTAGATCAATGTCGCCCCCCACCAGCAAAAGACTCTCGCCGTCAGGCACCTGCAGGCCAAACGTCGGCAACCCAAACACCGTTGCCAAAGCCGTAGACTGGTTCACAATCTCAGCCGCCTGACTTTCAGCTGTGAAGAAAAAAGCGGCAGGCTGAATGGATAATAAACGACTGGTCTCAGGTGCAGCGGCGCTAAACCCCGCCTGCTCGTTAAACTGAAGAGCGTCTGCTGTCGTGGCGACAAAAGAGCCTTCCACGTCCAAGCTCGCATCAGGGCCAAACACAATGCCGTTGGGGTTAATCAGAAACAAGTCAGCCTCGCCCAAGACCCCAAGCGTGCCTAAGATATCCGAGCGGCGACCGCCGGTGACGCGGCTTAAAATCGTTTCAATGCCGTCTGGGCTAAAGAAATAGGCGCCACGATTCTCAGCCACATTAAACGCTTCAAAGCTATGAAACAGATTCCTGCCACGTTCGGCCCCACCTAGAATGACTTCAATCGGCAGTCCATCAAAGCTAGGGAGAACAGCCGAGCTTTCTGTCGCTAAAGTACTGTCGGGGACAATGTTGCTTTGCGCCAGTCCCCTGCTTGCCGCAGCTGCGAGAATGCCACAGGCTAGACAGCCTGCAACGCTCAGCTGCCAGCCTGAGTGTTTGATTGCCCTAGAAGGTCCTATTGTCTGCGTCATGCTCCGATGTCCTCATGGCAGTACTAGCATGATGTCTAGCCGCTAATTCTACAGGTTAGTGCTGAGTCTAGCCTTTCTGAGCAAAAATCTCAGCACGGTTTCTTCTCGGGTGACGATATCGGCTCTGCCCTCCATGCCAAGCTGAACCCTGCACTGACGTTTACCGCTGCCTAGAGATAATTTCTCGGGTTGGATTGTCACCGCGTAGAAGGCCGGTGACTGCGCTGCTGCCGTCTGCGCTTTAATCGTATCGCGAGAAACCTGATCGACGACGCCTTTTAAGGTGCCATAGTCAGGATAGGGACAGGCAGAAACGCGCATCTGTACGGGCTGCCCAGCTTGTAGCTGGCCAACGTCCTGTGGTGAGACGGCGGCTTTAATCGTCAGCGGTGCGTCACTGGGGGCAATTTGGGCAATTTCCTCACCCGGCTGTACCGTTTGGCTAGGATTGCGCAGGGTGAGCTTGAAGACGGTACCGTCAACCGGAGCCGCGATCGCGGTGCGTTGCAGATCGCGCGCGACCTGCTGAGACTCGCGCTGGTGGCGTGCAATCTGTTCATTGATCTGGATGCGCTGCTGAATCAGCGCCTCGCGCTCGCGGGCTAGGACAGCGAGGGCCGCCTGACCGCTGGCTTTTTCCTGGGAAATTTGCTCAGCTGCGATCGCCACCTCAGCTGCACTTGGGGCGAGCGCGGTTCTAGCTGAGGCTACTCTGGCTTGGGCGGCTGCGGTGATCTGCGCCTGCTGCTGGACGGCAAGCTGAGCTTCTTCCAGCTGCTCTAGGGAAAGCGCGCCCTGTTCGGCAACGCGCTGGTAGCGATCGCGCTTTGAGCGAGCAGCGGCGAGGGCCGCCTCAGCGGAGCGCAAACTGGCTTCGGCTTCGGCCATCTCAGCAGCGGTGATCACCTGCCGGTCTTGATAGGCGCGCTGACGGCGACTGAGTTCGGCTTCAGCGACGGTGACGGTACGGCCGATCCGATTGGTTTCGGCGCTGATTTGTCGGTCGAGGGCGCCAATTTGCGCGTTAATTTGCTGTTGCTGCTGCTGGGCCTGCTCAAGGCTAATTTGAAGCTGACGCTGCTGCGTTTGCAGATGAGTGCCATCAACCTGAGCGATGATGTCGCCCTGCTCAACCCGCTGATGCTCTTTAACCGCAATCTGGGTGATTTGTCCAGCGGTGGCCGCCTGCACCAGTCGCAGCTCGCCGTCAGGGCGCAGGCTAGCCTGCGCTTTGATCACCGTTTTGTATTTCACTACCGAGAGAATAGGCACCGCTAGCCCCACCGTTAGGAGAATTAGCAGCCCGCCTAGCGTCGTCCAGCGTTTTACGGGGGGCAAAAAATCATTGAGCTGTGCCGGGGGCGGCCCGGGCTGAGACTGACTGACCATGACTGTGATAGAAAGCTACGTTAGCACTGGCGTGAAGGAGAACACCCGTTGGCACCTGCAGTTGGGGTTAATCTGCTTGACTGCAGGGAAGCAGGCCGATCGAGAAAGTCTAGATGCTCACCCGCTTGAGCGTATAGGTCATCGGGCGTTCCCTGCAGCTGTAGCTGTCCCTGATTGAGCATGACAATCCAATCGGCGCGGCTGATGACCTTAGGGCGGTGGCTGATCAAAATGGTGGTTTTATCCTGCCGGGTAGCCAGCAGTCGATCGAGTACCTGGGCCTCACTCACGGGATCGAGCGCGCCGGTTGATTCATCTAGAATCAGCACGGGCGGGTGGGTGACGATGGCCCTTGCGATCGCCAGCCGCTGCTTCTGGCCGCCAGACAAGTTAGCGCCAAATTCTCCTAGCACGGTTTGATATTTATCTGGCAGCTGACTGATAAATTCATCTGCCCCCGCGATCTGGCAGGCGTCAACAATCTGCTCGAAGGTGAGATCCGGATAGCTAAAGCGGAAATTTTCAATGATCGAGCGACTCCAAAAGTGCGCCTCTTGAGGAACCAGTACGACCTGCTGTCGCAGACACGCTAGCGAGAGATCTTGCTGGTTGTAAGCGCCATAGCGAAGGTTGCCAGACTGTGGCATATAGAGCCCGGCCAGCAGTTTAACCAGCGTACTTTTGCCGCAGCCTGATCTGCCAATTAGAGCCGTCACCTTGCCACCGGGCAGCCTGAGAGAAAAGTCTTGCAGCAAGTCTACTCTGCCCGCATGGTGAAACTGAACATGGCTGCAGGCAATGTCTTCGCAGCCAGCAATCTCGGCCCAAGGCTTTTTCTCATCATGCGCATCTTCGGGCGTCGCATCAATCACCTCTTTCAGCCGCTGAATCACCACCTGAGCGGTAACAAACTCATCCACCAAGCCAACCACTGCGCCGAGGAAGCCTAGAAAATTGCTGCTCATGCCGTTGTAGGCCAGCAGCTGACCCAGCGTTAGCGTCTGGCTAATCACCAAGTAGCTGCCCAGCCAGAGAATGCCGACACTCACGAGCGTTGAGCCCAGCTCAGTGACCGTACCGCTGTATAGCTCTAGCTTCATCATGCTCCAGCTGAGATTGGCGAGCCGACCAAAGTTAGTCTGATACTCCTGCCAGGCTTGCGGGATGGCCTGCGTTGTTTTGAGTACCTGCGTGCCTCGAAAGGTTTCGACCAGAAAGCCTTGATTCTCGGTGCCTAGCACAATCTGGCTGCGGGTTTTCTGACGAAACGCGGGTAAAAACAGCAGGTTAATCAGCGTCATCACCCCAAAGCCAGCGATCGAAGCCAGCGTCAGCTGCCAGCTGTAGAGAATCATCAGTGCCAAAGAAATCAGGGCAATAAAAAACTGGCTTGGCAATCCCAACACGACCTGAGTCACCAGATCATTCACTGCGTCCACGTCGCCAATGCGGCTGACCACCTCGCCGCTGCGTCGCCCCTCGAAGTAGGACAGCGGCAGGTGCAGCAGCTTGCGCCCATATTCGAAGATTAGCCCGAGCTGCAGCCGCTGCCCAAAGTGACCAATCAGGTGAGACTGCACCAGATTGACCACGCTGCCGAAGAGGCTCATGCAGATCACACCAATCACCAGCGTTGTCAGCAGCTGGGTATCGCCGCGCACCAGCACATCGTCGGTCAGCAGCTGCATCATCAGGGGCGTGGCGAGCGAAAGCAGCCCAACGGCAAAGTTGATTGCGATCGCTTGCGCCAGAATCCACCGATAGGGCCAGACTCGCTTAAAAAAGCGCATCATGCCGCCTACGGAATCGTCGGGCTGCTCATAGAAGCGGCTATCGTCAGGCTCCAGCAGCAGCATAATGCCGTTACCCCAGCCCTCCACCAGCGCCTCGCGATCGAGATAGCGAACGCCCACCCCCGGATCGGCAATAATATACTGCTGCCGCTTTTTGCCGTATAAAACAACCCAGTGGTAGCCCTTCCAGTGAATGATGGCAGGCAGCGGCACTTCATTAAGCCGATCGACTATCTGCGGCGTGGCCTTTACTTGGCGGGCATTGAAGCCAAGCGCTTCTGCCCCCCGACTCAGGCCCAACAGCGATGTGCCCCGCGCGCCGGTACCCACAACCTCGCGCACGCGACTCACCGCAAACGTCCGTCCATGATGTTTGGCAACGGTGGCAAGACAGGCTGCACCACAGTCTTCTTCACTGTGTTGAAGAACGGTTTGGTATTTCATGCTTCGAGCCATGGATCAGAAAGGCAAATAGCAGAACGTTAGATGAAAGGACCGCTGTCGCTCATCCTGCCAGAATTGGAAGTTTGGAGCCATTCAGAAGCTATTAGAAGTCGAAGGTTGCTGAGACCGTATAGCTGGCCCCTCGACCGCTAAACCGGTAGCGCTTGATAAAGTCTTTTCTGTTTCCAACTGGCAGTGCCGTAACAATTGTCCTACCGATTTGATCGTATCGCTTACCACTTCTAGTATTGTCATATTCAAAAAGTGATAGGGCGGGTGAAGAGCGCAGCGTAAAAGTCCGGCCAATGAATCTGAATTGCCCAGCTCTCATGCCGATAACCCCTTTACGTGGCCAAATTCGGCGACCATTTAGTTTGAGAATAGGCTCGTCAACGCCGCCTCGATCGTTAACATCACGTGCTTTGATCCAATTCACCCTGAAACGAAAGCCACCTGTAATCGTAGAGGCTGCTTCAGCGCCTAAGTCAGTGAACAGTCGATCAGTTTGAGTCTTTGCTAAAGTTGTCATTGTTCTTTCTCCTTTATTTCTAGCCTGTGCCAGTATTCACGTCTCTAAACAAAAGAAAACCCGAGCCGATAGCGAGCACCTGCGCCTTGGAAGGTGGCGTACCAGCGTTTTCCACCACGCCCCAAATTTAGCCGCGTAAAACGGATAGTATCGTTGCCATTGCCACCGCGATCGTATTCCAAGAACTTAAGATTTCTCAGCGAGTTTGTACTCACCGTAATGCCAACAGGTATAGCTTTACCTTGTCTCAATGGCTTCCATCCCCATCGCTTTCGTCCGTTAACAAACAAACTGGGTTCATCGGCCACGGGTCGTTTGTTTCTATCGTACGAGCACTGGGCCGGCGCTGGCGGGCTCGTGGCGCCCGCGCACGACCCCGACGCCGCGCGCCGCCTGCTCGCCACGGCCGGACTCGGTGACGGCGTGCGCCTCACCTACAAGACCTCGAGCGATCCGTTTCGCC
>JAAHIA010000337.1 GCA_010671975.1 Leptolyngbya sp. SIO4C1
TTCAGCTACGCTAGAGTACCGTGCAATCTCTTTCCGCTCTATGGCCCAACTCCTCGACGGCAAAGCCTGCGCTCAGCAAATTCAGACAGATTTGGCAGCCAAAATCAGCGCGTGGCAGCCGTCCTGCGGTCGTCCGCCGGGCTTAGCCGTGATTATGGTTGGTGATAATCCGGCCAGTGCCGCCTATGTTCGCAATAAAGAACGGGCCTGTGAGCGAGTTGGTATCGCTTCGTTTAATCAGCATCTGCCGGCTGCGGCCTCACAGGCAGATCTCACTCAGCTGATTCAAAAACTCAATCAGGATAAGCAAGTTGATGGCATCTTAACGCAGCTGCCGCTACCAGACCATCTAGATGCCGCCGCCCTGCTGAATCAGATTGCCCCGAACAAAGACGCAGATGGCCTGCATCCTGCTAACTTAGGGCGGCTCGTGCGCGGTGAATCAGGGCTGAGAAGCTGTACGCCGGCCGGTGTCATGGCGCTTTTAAAGACGTATGATATAGCGCTCGCCAGCAAGCAGGCCGTTGTCATCGGCCGCAGCATCTTAGTGGGCAAACCGATGGCGCTGATGCTGCTAGAAGCCAATGCCACCGTCACCGTGGCCCATTCTCGCACGCAGGCGCTACCGACCATCGCGCGGACGGCTGATATCCTGATTGCGGCCGTGGGACAGCCTCGCCTCTTGACCGCTGACTGGGTTAAGCCGGGTGCTGTTGTCATTGATGTGGGCATCAATCGAGTTGCTGACGCAGCCCAGTCTCGCTTGGTCGGCGATGTTGATTTTGCCAGCGTTGAGCCAGTTGCCAGCGCGATTACGCCTGTCCCTGGCGGTATCGGTCCCATGACCGTGGCCATGCTGCTGCAGAATACGGTGCTGAGCTACCGCACAAGATTCCAAATTGATGACTAAATCTGGGCCGTTAGAGATTTAACATTAAAATCAAGCGCTGCCTGCAACTACCTGCCACTGTTTGACCCGCTTTGACCTGCGACGCCTTAAAACTGTTTAACCCGACGCTTGACCTATGGTATCCACAGACTCTGGACGCAACGCCGCCACTTTCGACCTGCCAGCCTATTTAGCTGAGCGACGCGCGCAGGTCGAAACGGCGTTAGAGCGATCGCTGCCGGTGGTCTACCCCGAGACAATCTATGAATCGATGCGCTACTCGCTGATGGCCGGCGGCAAGCGGCTACGGCCTATTCTCTGCTTAGCCAGCTGTGAGCTGGTGGGCGGCAGCCTCGACATCGCCATGCCCACGGCCTGCGCTCTCGAGATGATTCACACCATGTCGCTGATTCACGACGATTTGCCGTCGATGGACGACGATGACTATCGGCGCGGCCGTCTGACCAATCACAAGGTCTATGGCGAAGATGTGGCGATTTTAGCCGGCGATGCGCTGCTGGCCTACGCGTTTGAGTTCATCGTGCGCGAAACCAAAGGTGTCGCCCCTCAGCCGGTTCTCTCAGTTGTGCAGCGGCTCGGTAAAGCGGTTGGCGCAGCTGGGCTGGTGGGGGGCCAAATCGTCGATCTGGCCTCCGAAGGTCAGACAGATGTGACTGTAGAAACGCTCAACTTTATTCACATGCACAAAACAGCGGCGCTGCTTGAGGCCTCGGTGGTCTCTGGCGCAGTTTTAGGCGGCGCGGATGAAATAGTTGTGGGGCAGCTAACACGCTATGCGCAGCGGATTGGGCTAGCATTTCAAATCATAGACGACGTGCTAGACATTACCTCTACGCCTGAGGAACTGGGTAAGTCTGTGGGCAAAGACGTTGAAGCTCAGAAAATAACCTATCCCAGCCTCTGGGGTCTCAGCGAGTCAAAACAGCAGGCCCAGCAGCTCATTCAGGAAGCGAAGGACGAACTCGCGTCGTTTGGCGACCGGCGACAGCCGCTGGTTGCGATCGCAGACTATATTACCGCCCGCACAAACTGACCTCTATGCAAAATTTCAGCGATATTTTTCAAAATCATGTTCTTGTGGTGGCCATCATTGCTTGCCTGGTGGCGCAAATCCTAAAAGTCGTCGTTGAGCTTATTCATCATCGCAAACTCAACTTTAAGGTGCTGGTTGAAACCGGCGGCATGCCCAGCGCTCACTCTGCGCTAGTGACGGCGCTGGCCTTTGGCATTGGGCAGACGCTAGGCTGGGCCAGCCCGGCATTCGCCGTGACCTCTATCTTTGCCATCATCGTGATGTATGACGCGGCCGGCGTTCGACAGGCGGCCGGCAAGCAGGCGAAAATTTTGAACCAGATCGTCGACGAGCTCTTTCACGATCACGACTTTCAAGAAGATCGCCTCAAAGAGCTGCTGGGCCATACGCCAGTTCAGGTGATCGCCGGGTCAGTTCTCGGAGCAGCCATTGCCTGTCTAGCAGCACCGGCTTACTAAGATTTGTCTAACACAGCTGCAGCAGATTTTGGCCAGCTCGCGCGATCGCAGCTAGGGCAGGACCACTGCCGAGGTTAGCCGCACCACCTGCTGACTATCGACTAGAATTGCCGTGTAATCCTCATCAGCTAGCCTTTGCAGCAGCTGAGCCGCCGCTTCAGCATCGGCCGTCGCTAGCGCTAAGAGGTAGGGCCGCTGACGATAAATAGCTAGCCCAACAGAGCGGTCAATTGACTGCTGTAGCGCCTCTGCCACCTCCGGTTGGTTGGCATAGTCAATCAAAATGGCATAGCCGCTGCCTAGCGCCTGCGGCTGATAGGGTGGCACTGACGGCTCAGCCGAAGCCGCCGTCGTCGCCGGTCCTGTGCTGCCAGGCTGGGCTACAAAAGCGTCTAGATCTTCAACATCTGTGAGATAGAGTGCCCAAGAGTTGGCCGCTTCTAGATTAGTGAATCCGCCCGCCCGGACAACCACATCATCGACGTAGCTGCATACCAGCACGGGGTTAGCCGCCGGCAGCACAGACAGCGCGCGTTCTCGCTCCGACTCGCTCTCGCCTCGCACCAGCAGAATGTATTCGCCGGCTGCCGGGGCCGGGCAGGATGGATAGCTTTGGGCAGCGACCCGCTGTGAAAGCAGCACCCCCGATAGCGCTAGGGCGCTGCCAATCAGGCAGCTGCGCCGGCCTAGATGGTCGATCACCGCAGTTTACCTCAAGCGTTCACCTCAAGACACCGGCTCAAGCGACGCCAGCGGATCGGGAATCGTCTCCGAAGGGGCTTCGAATTCGCCAGTGGCTACATATTCTAACCGTAGTTTGAGCCAGGTGATGAACTGTTTATCAGTCGATACAACTGCCGCAGCCGGCTGCGGGCAGCGCGCCTTGACCTCAGCCAGCGCTGGGGCTTCTAAGAAGGCCGGCTGCTTAATTAGCCAGAAGTCAGGCGCCTTCTCCTGTGATCGATAGTGGCGCTGTCGCTCTTGGATCACCTCTTCAAAAGGCTCTTCTTCAAGCAGAAACTTTTGGCTCGCTACCGCGTAGTAGTAGGTCGTCATAGCTCTAGATGTCTGTCACATAAATAGCGATCGCAGACTCCCATTGTCTCAGGCAGCGGGCATTTCTGCGTCAGCTATCGCTAGAAATCAATCGGTCCTACCGGCACCGGATCGTAGGCCGAATCATCAGCAAATTCGTCCTCCTCTTCATCGACTGTGCCCTCATCTAGCGGCGAGGTCTCAGCCCCGTTGATAATGGCCCCTAGCAGCCGCACGTCTTCATTGAGCTCTAGATCTTCAAGCGCGGTTGTCAGCACCGCCTTTTCAGTAACGCCAGGGCGAGTGACTAGAACCAGCCCGTCCGTCTGAGATTCTAGGATGAGCGCGTCGTCACAGCGGCTTAGGGCTGGGGTATCTAAAATTACCATGTCGAACCGGCTGCGAGCGTCGGTCAAAAAGCGCTGCATCTCGCCTGATTCCATCACCGCAGCGGCCTGCCGCTGCGGGCCAGGGCTCGGCGCAACGTATAGATTCTCTACGGTTGGAACCATGCAGACGTTTTCACCAACCTGCCCTGCGTAGTAGCGCAGCGGCTCGGTTGAAATCTGCGGATCTACTGTGATGTTGAGGTAGCGGGCCTTAGAACCAGAGCGCAAATCTGCTTCGACTAGCAGCGTACGGCGACCGGCTCGGGCCGATGCGATCGCGAGGTTATAAGCGCTCACGCTCTTGCCCTCCTGACCGCGCGTGCTAGTAATCAAAACCACCCGAGGCCCAATCGAGCTGAGCTCAGAAGACCCTACCAGCCGCAGCTTGCTCAGGAACCGCTCATAGCCCTGATGGTAGGGCGAGTCTGCCTGCGTTAGCACTGGCGCTGCTCGCATCCGAGTGCGCATTGCAGGAATCACACCCAGAATAGGAATTTCCTGCTCGCGCAGTAGACCTTCAAGATCTTCAGAGGTGCGAATGGTGCCGTCTAGCGCATCTAGTAAGAAGACCACGCCGCCGCCAACCACCAGGCCAATCATGCTGCCAGCCAGCAGTACCAGGATTGGGTTAGGCGCTTCTGGCTCCGCTTTCACCGTAAAGGGAGGCGTGGCCACCGTTAAGCTGCTGACCGTTTCTGCTTCGGCTGCTTCGGCATCTACCCGCTTCGCTTGAATCTGGTCATAGAGCGCCTTCTTTAGGGCCACTTGATAGGCTAAGCGCTCACGCTCTAGCTGCTTGTTGGGCAAGCTGGCATATTCCTGACGCAGGCTTTGAGCGGAGGTCAATAGCGCGCGCTGCTGCTGAATCAGGCCGTCGCGCTGAGTTTGCAGGTTTACCAGCTGATTGGCCAAAGCGGCCCGTGCCGGGTCAAGACTGCTGTCTTGACGAACCTGAAACCCGCTGGGAATCGGCGCCCCCTGCCCGTCGCCGCCAATCACTTCGCTAGCGCGGGCACGCAGTAAGTTATTGTACGCCTGCAGGTTTTGCTGGAGCTCAGTAATCGCCGGGTGATCAGGTCTGTAGTCAGCCCCTAGCAGCAGCTGAATCTGCGATTCGGCATCATAGATCTGCGCCCGCAGGTTAGCAATAATCGGGTCAGCGCTGAGCGCAGAGGAGGCATAGGCCTGCTCTGGGGTCATTCCTAGCTGCTGCTGCAGACTTTGCATCTGAGCCTCAAGCCCGGTCAGCGTGATCAGATTTTGTCGCAGCTGCTGCTGGCTACCCGAAATCGCGCCCAGCAGGCTACCGTCTAAGGCAGCTTGAATGGCGGGTCCTTCTAAGCGATCGTAGGCTTCAAGCGCTTGCTCAGCCTGCCGCAGATCGCCCTCGACCGTTGGCAGGCGCTCATTCAACGCTTCGATGATGGTCTGCAGTCGCGCCTTATTGGTTACCCGGCTGAGCTCAACCATGCCCTGAAACAGCAGGTTAAGCGTTGTTTCTGCCACTTCAGGCTCGTCCCAGATGAAGCGCACAACCACTCGCTGTCCGCCCTGGTCATTATCTTCGACGCCAATTTTCGTATTGCTCGCAATCTGATCGGGCGTCAGCGCGATGCCGCGAGTCGCTAGCTGGGATGAGACCTGCTCTAGCAGAATATCGGGAAGCAGCAAGTCTTCGCTAATGATACCTTGTCCCTGCTGCTGCA
>JAAHIA010000338.1 GCA_010671975.1 Leptolyngbya sp. SIO4C1
CACAACCAATCGTGACCCTGACCCGGCGATGGCCTCGCGCAAACAACACGAGAAACGAGCCTATCGTCTGGAGTTCAGAGTACTAACGTACTCATACGCGCCTGAATAACTTTTGTCAGTCAATCAGGTGGCGGGCAGTAGCTGCGATGTCTCAGGTCAAACGAGAGCTAGATCCTGACCCGTCTGAGTTCAAAGGCGATCGCAACCCCGTTGAGCAGGTGTCTTGGTACGACGCCGTGGAGTTCTGCGACAGGCTCACCCTTCAGACCAATCGTCAGTATCGTCTTCCTACCGAGGCGGAATGGGAATATGCCTGCCGTGCTGGGACGAGCACCCCGTTTTACTTTGGCGAAACCCTATCTACTGATATTGCCAACTACAACGGTGCCGGTGAAGAATATGGCGCTTATGGCCCTGGTAGCCAAGGCGAATATCGCCGGAAAACGACACCGGTTGATCAGTTTGAAGGTGCCAATGCTTATGGCCTTCATGACATGCACGGCAATGTCTGGGAATGGTGTCAAGACCATTGGCATGAAAATTATGAAGGTGCTCCGACTGATGGCAGTGCCTGGTTGACCGATGACGAAGAGACACCTCGCATCCTACGTGGCGGCTCCTGGTACTACAATCCTAGGAATTGCCGCTCCGCGTATCGCAACGACGTTACGCCCGACCTCCGCGACGTCAATGTCGGTTTTCGAGTTGTATGTTCTGCGCCCAGGGCTCTTCCGTAACCCTTTACCCTCTTTTCCTCGCCCCTAGGCTCTGCCTGGGCGGAACCCCTGAGGCTCCGCCTCACCTAGCGCCTCACCCAATGATCGTCACATCCAATAACCCCGGTTCGCCCATATAATTCCGATAGCTGGAATACCGCCAATGCGCCGGATTATCCACATATCCACGCTTCACCGGATTGTTATGAATATAGTCCAGTTTCTGCTTCAGCATCGCCTCTGACGCAATCATCTTAGGATGAAACCCTTCTTGCCAAAGTTGGTAACGTTGCCCTGTTTTATGCTTTAGCTTCGCTGCTTTTAATCGCGTCAGCCAGTAGCTTTTTGACTGATTCGCTTGCAGCCAATCCACAATAGAGCGAGCCGTAAAAGATTTGAAATTGCCGACTTCTTTCGATAGGTCGTCTGCGATCGCAATCAAGTGCAGATGATTTTCCATGATCACGTAGCTGTAGAGCGTGAGTCTTTTCTGGGCTTGCAGGAATTGGAGTGAGTTCAGCAAGATTGCGACCAGCTCTGGCTTGCTGAAGATGGGCATCCATTCAACGGTGGAGCAGGTAATGAAATGAGGCTGCGTGTTGAGGAGGACTCGATAGCGTGAGCGACCCATTGTTGTGCGGAGGAGGCAGAGCCTCTTTAGAGTTCCCAGCCGGAGACTGGCAACTAGACCAACGCTGCGGTATCCAAAAATCAAACTGAGTCAGCTACTTTGGTAGGGCAACCGAAAACTTAGCTGGCTCATCTCAGTTAGGCAGCACCTCAAAATTTCAGCATTTCTAGGGCGCGAGAACATGAATAACGACGAAGTCACAATACACAGTAATG
This sequence comes from Leptolyngbya sp. SIO4C1, assembly GCA_010671975.1. Taxonomy (GTDB): domain Bacteria; phylum Cyanobacteriota; class Cyanobacteriia; order Phormidesmidales; family Phormidesmidaceae; genus SIO4C1. The sequence continues at coordinate 1,563 of JAAHIA010000338.1, forward strand.
ACAAAGTCACAATATACGCTGTAGGTTCAGCTTCCGCTTCAGTGACGGCAGGTTCGGTTACTCTTGTTCCAACTTCAGCTGGCGGTCGCAGCATCGTACTTCGCCGCACCCCGCGCACTGCTCGAGGCTATATCGAACCTCTTCTGGAGATTGCTGATGCTCTTCCCCTTCATATGGTGCTTATCCCCAGTGGCACCTTTATCATGGGCTCCCCGGAGGATGAACCAGAGCGCGAAGAGCGCGAAGGCCCTCAGCACGAGGTGACAGTGCCTCAGTTCTTCATAGGTCAATATCCAATCACCCAGGCCCAGTGGCGAGCCGTTGCAGCCCTACCCCGAGTTGAGCGAAAGCTCAATCCTGACCCTTCTAGCTTCAAAGGCGATAACCATCCCGTTGAGCGGGTGACCTGGTATGAGGCTGTCGAATTCTGCCAGCGTCTAGTAGAGCACACAGGGCGTGAGTATCGCCTACCCACTGAGGCTGAGTGGGAATATGCCTGTCGTGCCGGTACGACGACCCCTTTCTATTTCGGTAAAACCCTCACCACCGAGGTTGCTAATTACAACGGCAAATCTACCTACAACGACGGTCCTAAAGGCGAATACCGTCAAACCACGACACCAGTAGACCACTTTGGCATTGCCAACGCCTTTGGCCTCAGCGACATGCACGGTAACGTCTACGAATGGTGTCAAGACCACTATCATCGCAGCTATGAAGGTGCCCCGACTGATGGCAGCGCTTGGCTAACCAGTGACGGAAAAGCAACACGTGTCCGACGTGGCGGCTCCCGGCTCAGCCTTCCTATGCTTTGCCGCTCCGCTTTCCGCTACCCCTATACGCCCGTGAGCCGCGGCAACAGCATCGGTTTTCGAGTTGTATGTTCTGCGCCCAGGGCTCTTCAGTAGCTCTTTATCCTTTTACATTCTACAGAGAAAAATAAATCTTCAGTACCTGCTAGTGTCTAAGGAAACTGACTTGTGATCTCGACCATCAAATAGCTACAGCTTCAAATTCAAATTGCGATCGCATCTCTACCTAACTCCTGACTCCCACACAAAAATCAAAAATCTGAAAAACCAGAATTCGACGTCAGACTGTCTCCATTCAGCCGAACCTTACGGGGCAGCAGCAGGCGCTCAAACTCGGCTTCGCGCTTGAGCCTTTCGATGCTGTTGCGGCTCGGTCGGTAAGCCTCAAGTCGGCGAGGCACTGGCCGGACCATAGGACGCTGCTGAACTGACTGATGCGGCATCGCTTGAGTGCTGGTCATCGTTAAAGCTGCTCCCACGTGTCTGCTTCTGACCTGTGATAGCACATCTTTTAGGTGGGTAAATGCTAAAACCCCGAAGGTTAAGTTTGAGCGAACTTTTGCTTTACTAACAAAGAATTAGCTTACGCTGAAGCTTGAAGCTCCGATGGGCAATAGCAGCTGCTCAACTATGGCAATGAGCGCTATTGTAATGGCAAGGAGGAGCAGCTTAGGAGGGCTAACCTGCGTGAGAATCCTAATCGCTGAAGCGGACGATCTCACAGCTAAGTCGCTGGCAAACATTCTAGAATCTCAAAACTACGCTGTGGATGTGACCGATAGCGGTCAGGCGGCGTGGGATCTGATTGAGCTGTTTGACTATGACTTGGTGATCGCTGAGGTAGAGCTGCCTCAGCTCAATGGCGTCGAACTCTGTAAGCAGCTGCGATCGCACCGCTACCACATGCCGCTGCTGCTAACTGGCAAAGACAGCAGTCACGACAAGGCGGTTGGGCTTGATGCCGGCGCTGATGACTACGTCGTGCGTCCCTGCGACGATGAAGAACTGATGGCGCGCGTCCGGGCGCTGCTGCGCCGCGCCAGTCAAGATGCTTCACCAGTTTTGGTTTGGGGAGCGCTACAGCTTGATCCCGGTACGCACGAGGTGAGCTACGATCACCAGCCCTTCTCGCTTACCCCAAAAGAGTCAGCACTGCTGGAGCTGCTGCTGCGCAATCCGCGTCGGGTATTCAGCTGCGGCATGGTTTTGGAGCACCTATGGGCTTACGAAGATGCGCCTGGTGAAGAAGCTGTCCGCACTCACGTCAAGTGCATTCGCCAGAAGCTCAAAGCCGCCGGCGCACCGGCCAACCTAATTGAGACCGTCTACGGCATCGGCTACCGGCTAAGAAACCGCGACAGCCGCCGTCCACCCAAGGCAGCTAAGGCGCAGCCGGGCAAGCAGCAAACTATTCAAGCGCTAGAAACCGTCTGGCAGCGTTTTCAGCCGCGCATGCAGGAGCAAATCGAAGTCATTGAGCGGGCCATTACGGCGCTCGATCAGGGCTTTTTAGCCCCAACCATGCGAGAAGAGGCGGAGCGCGAAGCCCATTCTCTAGCGGGCGCGCTCGGCACCTTTGGCCTGCCGACTGGCTCAACGCTAGCGCGTGATTTAGAACACTGGCTCTGTGTTGAAACCACGCTGCGGCCGCAGCATGCCTACGATCTTAAGCAGCTGGTACAGCAGCTACGGCAGCTGATTGAGCAGCGCTCAGCGACGCCAGCAGCGACCAGTGATCCCCCTGAGGCTGCCTACCTGCTGGTTATCGACACCGACCAAAACTGTCTGCCGCTGCTGCTACACGAGGCTCGACAGCACAGCTATCAGATCAAGATGGCTGCCTCGCTCAGCCAGGCTCAAGAGATCTTGAACCAGCAGTCGCCGGTCGCTGTCGTCATCGACCCAGATATTGACGTAGCCCCCAAGCAGCTAGAGGGCTTCATCAAGCGCCTGACATCAGCCGTCCCGGCCGTGCCGGTGATTGTCCTCACCCGGCAAGAGGGGCTGAGCAATCGCCTTAAAGTGAGCCGCTTAGGCATCAGCCGCTTTCTCCACAAACCGATGCCGGCCGCTCAGATTTTAGAAGTGGTCAATCAGGTCCTGCAGCAGCACTACCCGCCCACCGCCAAAATTTTGATCGTAGATGACGACCCGGTTGTGCTCAATACGCTAACGGCGCTGCTGACGCCCTGGGGATTTAGCGTGACGACGCTGGCTAATCCGCGCAAATTTTTAGACGTGCTCAATCAGGTGTACCCCGATCTGCTGATTTTAGACATTAAGATGCCGCACATCAGCGGCATTGAGCTATGTCAGGTGGTACGCAACGACCCGCGCTGGAGTACGCTACCAATCATTTTTCTAACCGCGCACACGACTTCTGATGTCGTCACTCAGGTATTTACGCTGGGGGCCGACGACTTTGTCAGCAAGCCCGTTGCAGGTCCAGAACTGGTGGTGCGAATTTTGAATCGCCTGGAGCGGGTCAAGCTGCTACAGCGGCTAGCCAATGTCGATCCGCTCACCGGCGTTTTGAACCGGCAAAAGTCTAAGCAGGAGCTAGAGGCGCGTCTGAGCATTGCTGAGCGCTACGGCCAGCCCTTTGCGCTGGCCGTCATCGACCTGGATCAGCTCAGGCAAATTAACCGTCAGTACAGCCATGAAACGGGCGATAGCCTGCTCAGGCAGTTTGGGCGACGCCTGCAGCAAACTTTTCGCGCTGAAGATGTGATTGGCCGCTGGGGGGGCGAAGAATTTGTCGTAGGGATGTACGGCATGACAGCAGAAGCCGGTAAGCGTCGCCTACTGAGCCTGCTGCAAGAATTTTCTGCTCACTCACTGCTGCCCAGCTATCAGCCGAGTATTCGACTGAGCTTTTGCGCCGGCATTGCCCATTACCCAGACGCCGGTGAGACGGTGCACCTGCTGTATCAGCGAGCCGAGCAGTCGCTCCAGCAGGCCAAGCAGCTAGGTAGGGGCCATATACTTGCGGTATCTCCTTGTCTAACAGCCCAATGCTAAACTCGACGACCCAAGACTTTCATCCGCGCTGGGCTCCTAACTTCATTGAGACCGTATTGGACAGCATTAGCAGCCTAGTTGTCGTTTTGAATGCTGAGGGTCAAATTCTTGCTTACAAAGATCGGTGGTAG
>JAAHIA010000339.1 GCA_010671975.1 Leptolyngbya sp. SIO4C1
TGCGTCTGACCCGCTAGAGCCGGGGAATGTGGATAGGCAGGTTGCGATCGCGGCCCTGGGCGCTCAGGCCACCTTAGAGCGCGCTACCGTCTTAGGTCGTACTGCTGCCCGTCGCTTAGAAACCAGCGATAGCCTATTCACCGGGCTGGTGCAAATTACCCAGCAGCAGACAGGCTGTGCTCGGTTTTGCTATCTCCCAGAAGGGTCTCGCACGCCTCGCCGCTATCGCTGTCAGCCCGATCTGGCCCTGGCTGAGGCCGTCCGGCATCGCCCCCATCCGATCACAGCGCTGTTGATTGGGCCAGCGGCGCCGCTGGCCGGTTCGCTGGGACAGGGCCTTTTCCAATATTTAGCAGCTGATGACGGCTCAGCCGCCAGCTGGCAGCCAGTTGGGCAAGATAGCGCCTTGACCCTGAATATTACAGCGCTAGGACAGCATCCAGACGACCTGAGACTTTGGGTCGGCACGCTAGAGGGCGATATTTTTGAGTCATCGGATGGCGGCAGTATCTGGACCTGGCTGTCTCAAGATCTGGCTGAAGCGCTACCTGCAGCGTCACCCCAGGTTAGCCTCAACACGCGCATCACCGATTTTGCCCTCACCGCTGATCGAGCGTTGCTCTTGATTGCCACAGCCGGCAACGGCATTCTGCGCTATGCTCTGGCTGACCCAGAGCCGCCAGAGAGCCGCTGGCAGCGCCTAGGTCGAGCTCACGGACTGATCGATGAAACCGTGATGGCGCTGGCCGTCAGCCTAGATGGAGATATTTTTGCCGGCACGCTCGGCGGCGTCTTTCGCTCGACCGATCAGGGGCAGACTTGGACCGCCGTGAATCGCGGCCTGACCCACCGGCAGATCAGCGCGATCGCGCTTCATTCCCAAACGGGCCTGGGCACCATCCGCAGTCAAGGCACTCAGGTTACCGGCCAAGCTACCCAGTTTCAGCGATCGCTCCAAATTGGCGATACGATTACCGCTGCCGGTCAAACCCGCACCGTTACGAGTATTCCCTCCGATCAGATGCTCAACTTGGCACGTCCGTTTGAGCCTGAGCTGAGCGAATTTGTCGAGTTTGTGATTACCAGCCGCACCGATCTGTTTGTCACAACTGCCGGGGGCGGCGTCTTTCGCTCTACGGATAAAGGCAGCTCCTGGGCTCCTATCAATGACGGGCTAACCAATCTAGACGTGACGACGCTCGCGATCGATCCGGCTGAGCCTAGCCCAGCAGCTAGCCAAGATACCGACTGTCTATCGACGACCTGCACAGAGACACCCTGCACAGAGACAACAGATTGTATGCCTCAGAGGCCGTATACGGTTAGCAAGCTGTTCGTGGGTACAGCCGGTAGCGGCGTCTTTGAATTCTCGCCTCAAACCGAGCGCTGGGACTCAGCTGACAATGAAGTTAGCCAGCAAGTGATTACGGCTTTGGCCATCAATTCTGAAGACAGCTCAGATCTCTTAGTTGGCAACAGCACGGGTATCGTCTGGCGATCTACCAGCGGCGGTAATACCTGGACGCTGCTGAGTCAGGGGCTGCCTGACGTCGAAAAGATCTTGCCAATTTTGGCACAGCTGCAGCCCGCTTTCACTGCCAAAAACTACGGTGACCCAGGCTATGGACAGCTGGCCCTAAACTGTCCGATAGAACTGCGGACGGGCGCAGAGGATGGCGCTGAGATGGGAGCGTTTAATTATTTGAAGCAGCCGCAGCGGGAGGCTAATTTGCGTGCCAGCCTTAGAGAGTATCTCCGTTTTGGCTTAGAAGCAGGCATCTTTTACATGACTTGAGGGATAATTTTATGAAAGGCGATTTCACTCGGTCTACGTTTCAGCCTGAAAAGCATTACAGCAGCGTTCGCATGCAGCAGGGTCGTCTGCAGCTAGATGCAGACTGGAACGAACAGGTTGATATTCAAAACTATCTGCGCCAAGCCCAAACGCAGGATATCATTGGTCTGAGCGGCGTTCCCAAGCTTGACCAAGACTATGCTGAAAAGAACTTTAAGATCACGCCGTTAGAGGAGTCCGAGCTAGACTTCACCATTGCAGCAGGCCATATCTATGTCGGCGGCGTTCTCTGTGAACTTGAGCAAGATATTACCTATCAGACCCAGCCAGATCATCCCCAAGCCTTCGCCGACGATCTAGGCAATCCCCAAGATGCAGCGGAAGCAGCTAAAAACCTGCTGGTAGATGGAGAATGCTACCTAGCTTATCTCGATGTTTGGCAGCGTCACCTGACCGCGATTGATGACCTAGACATTCGTGAAGTGGCACTGACCGGCATTCCAGATACGGCAACTCGAACCAAGACCGTTTGGCAGGTCAAGCTGCTGAGAATAGAGGACTCGCAGCAGACCGATGAGACACAGTGCCGAGAGCTCGCTGAAACACAGTGGCAAGCGTTTATCGCTGCTCAAGCTAAACGAGGGGCGCTGAAAGTTAGGCGAGTTTCAGACAGCAGCAACGGTGAAGCAGGCAGTAACGGCGTCAGCAAGCCGCTAGAGAATCGGCTATACCGAGTCGAAATTCATACGTCCGGTAAGCTGGGTGAAGCCCAGTTTAAATGGTCACAAGATAACGGCACCGTGGTGAGCGAGGTCCGTGAGATTAAAGGTAATACTATTTCTATTAAAAATGCTGCTCAAGACGAGCGCTATGCTTTTGAGTCAGGTCATTGGGTTGAAGTCTTGAGTGCAGAGAATGAAAAAAATCAAAAACCTGGAAAGTTTGTTCAGCTCAATGCTCAAACTGCTGGGAATAAGCTAGTTTTCAACGGCGCTATCGATATTCCTGCTAACCAGACGGTGATCAAGGTGCGGCGCTGGGATCAAGCAGCTAAAGAAGCTGTTCTAACGGTAGAAGAAGGATGGCAGCAGCTAGGCCAGTCGGGGATTGAGGTCAAGTTTGAAGCTGAATCAGAAGCTGTCTTTAACTCAGGAGACTATTGGCTAATCCCTACTCGCTCGACCGGCCAGATTGACTGGCCACATGACGACAGCAACAATCAGCCTAGCTCACAACCTCCAGACGGCATCCAGCACCGCTACTGTCGATTAGCTTTGCTTCAATACAGCGCGTCTCAGCTGCCTAGCTTTAGCCATATTGATGAATTTAATGGCTACCGCCAATTTTTCCCCCCGCTGGTGAATTGTTTAGATTCCACAAATACCGAAGAATTTAGCGTTCAGCGTCTAAAGGTGCTGGATAGCACCGATCGAGCGCCCTACGGGTCGCTTCAGATTGAAGGACCTGAGAGTCATAAGCAGTTTGTTTTTAGAGCAGAGAGCGGTGCCAGCTTTGCTTTCTTAGAAGGCGATGTCACGCTGATGAAGTCAGCAAACAGTGCAGCGGCAAATCTAACCGTTGAAGGAACGACCCAAGCAGCCGCCTTTATAGGAGATGGTTCGCAGCTATTGGGCGTGGTCAAAACGCTGGGCGATGCAGCCATTACGGGCAGCCTAACCGTGTCTGAAACCGTGAGTGCTAATGCTTTTAGCGGTGATGGGTCCAATCTCAGCGGCGTGGTGAAAACCAATGGCGATTCGAATATTAGCGGCAATCTCAGGGTCACCGGACAGGTGAATGCGGCTACTTTTCAAGGAGATGGGACAGGGCTATCTGGCTTAGTCAAGACAGCAGGCGATGCCACGATTACGGGCAACCTCACCGTCACTGAAACCGTGCATGCCAAGGCTTTTACTGCCGATAGCCTCACGGCTGCTGAAACTGTTCAGGCTCAAACTTTTTTTGGCAGCGGAGCCGAGCTGACAGGCATAGTCAAGGCGCAGGGCAGCTCTTCGATCAAGGGCAGTCTCACCGTTGACGGGCGGATCGCGGCCAATGATTTTCAAGGCAGCGGCGCGCTGCTGTCTGACATTGTGAAAACGCAAGGAGATGCGACCATTACGGGCGATCTCACTGTGACGGGTGCTGTCATGGCAAGCACGGTTAATGTGGGAAATATGCTGCAGACTCCCTACGTTGAAGCGGATCGAATCAGGGTTGAGAATCTCGAAAATGATTCCTCTGCAGCCCTTAAACACAATATCACCGATTTTACCAGTCAAGAAGCCTTTGAACTGTTGAAGGCAATGAGCCCAGTCAAATATAGCTTTAGCTCAGATGAGTCTCAAAAGCCGCATATTGGCTTCATTTCTGAAAATATGCCAGACTTAGTGACTTCTGTCGACAAAAGAGCGATTCACTCGCTGGAGGTCATCGCTATTTTGACCCAAATTGTTAAAGAATATAGAACATCAATTGTAAAACTTAATAGAGTTGTCACCGCACAGCATCAGAAACTGAGTCTGCTTGAGGAAAAAGTTAAGCTTTTGGAGGACAAAGACCAGCAAAGCTGAGACAATATAGGCGGGTTCATCCATCTGTTTTTGCAAAATCTGAGGCCCCTGCCGTCCTCAGATTTTAGAGGAGACTCTAGTCGTAGATGGATAGGCAGGACGTCAGATGTGAGTAAGCTGGTGGTGCAAGTAGGAAACGGCTGTGTTCAAAAGCTTTGGTCAAGAATTACGACATTTTGCGCGCTCGGTCGACGTCTTTCAGGAAGAAAAGCTGCGTGAAATTCAGCAAATGCTGAAGTCGTATTTGTCAGAAAAGTTTTATATGTACAAGCTAGAATTCCTGAGAGAAACCACGATTGATGGTGAACCGGGCCTCGCACCGCAGTGGGATAAAACTGACAAGTACGGCTCATACAAAGTTTATCAAGAGGATCAAACGACGCCCAACGGTCAGAACGCGCTCTGCTACGCTACCGGACGTCCGCTGTGGATTGTTGCGGCTGAAGATATTCCCCTGTCAGACGCCGAAGACTATCTCGATCTCTGGTTTGGCCTCGAGAACATTCCTACGTTTCGCCGCTTTTCTCTCAACAATAGAGATTGGGCAGAAAGAGACGAAACCCGCACGCTGGTTGCTTTGCCAATTTGGAACTACGGCAGAGTGTTTGCCGTGCTTTACTGCGAATCGCCGCAGCGCTTAGAGCCCAGCAGCCTGGCCAAGGAGGAGCTGATGACCTTAGCTGAAAGCGTTAGCATCCTCTATGCTGTGGTCAATCAAAATAAGAGCTTGCGCAGCAACACCTCTTTAGCCCTGCAAGAGCTCAGAGAAAGCCTAAGCCAGAAAGCCGATTTTCAGCTGTTTAAGCCACAGCTGTTCGTGGCCTATTCGACTAGGGCTGATTCAGAAGTGATCGGCGTGCTCAAAAAGACGCTCGACAAATTTTCTAACTACATTGATATCGTCTACTGGAGCGACATCTCTCACTCCGGTGAGATCAATCAGCAGATTTTAAGCGCTATTCAAACCTCTAAGTATGGGATTTGTTTTTTCTCAGAGCCCGTTGCCAAAGCAGCCGATGGCCGTAAGGACAATGCCAACGTCCTGTTTGAAGCTGGCATGTTCCACGCGCTGATGAACGATGCGTCAGCGGTACCGGCGGCTTGGATTCCGGTTCGAGAGAAGCCGCCGCCGCCCATTCCCTTTGATTTTGC
>JAAHIA010000034.1 GCA_010671975.1 Leptolyngbya sp. SIO4C1
AAACGTTTCTGCCACAGGCTCACCGTCGCGACTGGGATAGCAGATGTTGGCTGTGCGCGCCTTTCAGGCAGTTGATGCGGCCGGACTCTCGCGAGTCGATTTTTTCTATCTTGAAGACACGGGCGAAGTGCTGATCAACGAGATTAATACGCTGCCCGGCTTTACTGAAACCAGCATGTACCCCATGCTCTGGCAGGCGTCTGGGCTTGAATTTGACGCGCTGGTTGATCGGCTCATTCAGCTGGGGTTGGAGCGCACGACGCAAAGATAGGCCCCAGCGCAAGGCCCCCGTCAGGCTCGCTATAGTGATAGAGTCTTCTTCCGGTCTGATATCGCTATGACTGTGGCCCTCAAGCCGGCTTCGGCCAACATCTGCTATCCCAGTCGCGACGGTGAGCCTGTGGCAGAAACGTTTGTCCACCTCTATGCCATGCTGGTGACGATTGAGGTGCTGAAGCAGTATCTCGATGGGCAGCAGGCCACGGTGCTGGGCAACCAGTTTATGTATTACGCCCAGGGGCTGCCGCGACTGCGCGTTGCCCCAGATGTGATGGTGATTTTCAACGTAGCGCCTGGCGGACGCGATAATTACAAAATCTGGGAAGAAGGTGAAGTGCCTGCTGTCATTTTTGAAATGACCTCAGCCGGAACCCAAGCAGCCGATCAGGTATTTAAGAAAACGCTCTATGCCCAGCTTGGCGTGCAGGAGTACTGGCTCTTTGACCCCAAAGGTGAATGGATCAAGGAGCAGCTCAGAGGATTTCGCCTGCGCGGTGAGGCTTACGAGCCGATTGCAGACGGCTGTAGTCAGCTGCTGCAGCTGCGCCTGGCCGTTGAGGGCCAGCTGATCGGCTTTTACCGTCAAGACAGCGGAGAGCGACTGCTGATTCCCGGAGAATTGGCGCAGGCGCTGAGGCAGGAGGCGCAGGCAAGGCAGCAGGCAGAGGCCAGAGTTACCCAGCTAGAAGAGAAGCTGCGATCGCTTGGGGTTGACCCTGATAAATTGGGGTAGAGCGCTACAGAAAACGCTACGCAATCTCCAAGGTGCCGCCATACTTAACCGGAATCTGCTCCTCAGCGGGCAGCTCTAGAATCTCGCTGTAGAGCTTGAGATATTCAACCGCTGATTTTTCCCAGCTGAAGTTTTTGGCCATGGCGCGCTTTTGCAGCTCGCGCCAGAAGGGTCGATAGCTATAGCCTTCCCAGGCGCGCACCATGCAGGTGAACATGTCTAGCGGCTCGTAGCGGTCAAAGCAGTAGCCCGTACCGGTGCCGTGCAGCGGGTCGTGGTGGCTGACCGTATCAACCAGTCCGCCGGTGCGTCGCACAATTGGAATGCTGCCGTAGCGCATGGCAATCATCTGGCTGATGCCGCAGGGCTCGAACCGCGAGGGCATGATAAAAGCATCGGTACCGCTGTAGATGCGATGAGCCAGCGTTTCGCCATACATCAGGTAGGTTGAGGCGCGCCCAGAATGGCGGTTGGCTAGCTCCCACAGCTGCGTCTCGTAGTGGCGATTGCCCGTGCCCAAGACAATGAACTGTGCATCGGTGTAAGCCAAAAAGCGATCCATTGTCTGCAGAATCAGATCGATGCCTTTTTGCTCAACCAGCCGACTGACGATGCCAATCAAAAACTTGTCGGGATTGACCTCAACGCCCATCTCTTTTTGCAGCGCGGCTTTGTTCTTAGCGCGCTCCTCTAGCGTATCGGCGCTGAAATTTTGGGTAATGTGCGGGTCGGTCTCTGGATTGAAGTAGTCTAGGTCGATGCCGTTAACAATCCCTCGCAGCTTACCGCTGATGAACGAGAGCAGCCCCTCTAGCTTTTCCCCATATTCAGCGGTCTGAATCTGCTGCGCATAGGTGGGCGAAACCGCATTGACCCGATCGGCAAACTGTAGCGCTGCCGCCATTGTATTGTGTCCCTGCATGTACCAAGGGCACCAGGTAATGCGCTCTAGCTTCCAAGCCCAAGGTCCCTGATAGGCCAGATTGTGAATGGTAAAAACTGTTGAAATATCGGGCGACTGATGCATCCAAACCGGAATCATGCCCGTATGCCAGTCGTGGCAGTGAATAATTTGCGGCTTCCAATAGTTCCAGGCAAATTCGGCCGCACCGTTAGAAAAGAAGGTGAAGCGCCAGTCTTCGTCTTCGCCCGAGTAAATTCGATTGGGGTCAAACGCTGGGTGCCCAAATAGATAGAGCGGCACGTCTGAATTTGGCAGCCTGGTCTCATAGACTGCAAAGGTGTTGAACATGGCGTATCCCCACCAAACCGGCTCGCTGGGGATATCAAGCTTGCCCTGCAGCACCCCGTAGTAGGGAATCATGACGCGCACGTCGTGGCCCATAGCGCGTAGAATCTTGGGAAGAGACCCGACAACATCGCCCATGCCGCCCACCTTTGCAACTGGCGCTGCTTCTGCTGCTACAAATAAGATTCGCATGTTGCCCGGTTCCCAATTCTAAGAAGTGCCTAGGAACAAGTCTAGATGGGGACAGCACTTATGCCTAGTACTCTCCACCATCTAGGCAGCGCTTATGAAAATTGCTAGCTGAGCTGCGATCGCGGCTCTCTACTGCCAGCCCTCTGGCGAGCTGACGCTAACTTCTTCGGCTGCTTCAATTTGCTCATCCGGTTGCTCATCCGGCGCGGCACTGGCACCTGGCTTATTCACAACGCGCACGGTGCTCGCCTGCAGCCCTTTTTCACCTTCTACGCTCATAAAGTGAACGCCTGTCCCAAACTCAAGTCGCTCAAAGTCGGCGTTAGTCACGCTGTTGCGATGAAAATAGACTTCTTGACCGTCGAGCGTTTTCAGAAAGCCATAGTTCTCTTCAGGAAAAAGCTTAGTGACAATAGCCATCATGGCCTGCTGCGGATGCTGCTTCACTTCGTTGTGCTGCTTTGCGTTCAGCTCGCTCAGCTGCCGCCGCGCCGCGTCAAAGGCATCGCGAATCACCGCCTCTAGCGGGATGTATTGCACACCGCTGTCTGGGCTTTTATCTACCGCTAGCTCATGCCCCGGCGGCACTGTGATATCTAGGCGCACGCGGTAGGGAGAGCCGCTACTGGGATGATCGTGCACCTTTTCAATGGCAATTCGACAGCTATTGATATGGTCACAGACTTGCTCTAACTTACTAACTTTCTCTTGAATCAGGGTCTCTAGCGCGTCTGTTTTTTCAACATCTCGATAGGAAACCTCAGGAAAAATCTGCATAGCTGTTTAAGATCGTCTGTATTTTAATGGCTACAGCCAATCATGCAGAAGCTAGCCGGCAAACGCCTCTATCAAAGTGCAAAAGCTGCCCGCACGGTCTCTCTATCGAAAGAGCAGTCTCTGCGTCTTTCTGCTCCCCGCCTTACTGAAATTTTGAGCTCGACTCAGCGCTAGGTCCGACTGGCGGCCGTAATCTCATCTAAAATCGCCTGAGCGCCGGCTGCTTTGAGCCGCTTGGCTAGCTCAGTTCCCATTTGCTCAGCGCTGTCTTGAGGGCCGGCGACCTGATCTTTAATCAGAGTTTGGCCGTCTAGGCTAGCAACAATACCAACCAGCGTCAGTGTGTCTCCAGCGATTGTTGTATTCACCCCAATCGGCACCTGACAGCCACCTTCTAACTCGCGTAAAAAGGCGCGCTCAGCGTAGCAGCGATAGGCGGTTGGCGGGTGCTCTAACACCTTTAAGATGGCAAGAATATCCTTGTCGCCGCTGCGGCATTCAATCCCTAAAGCGCCCTGTCCGACGGCGTGCAGCGAAATCTCAGCGGACAGCGTTTGGTGAATCCGCTCGGCCATATCGAGCCGCTGTAGCCCTGCTACCGCTAGGATAATGGCATCGTACTGCCCTTCGTCTAGCTTACGCAGGCGCGTATTTAAGTTGCCGCGAATATCTTTGAAGGTGAAGTGCGGGTAGTGATGCCGCAGCTGGGCCAGCCGTCGCAGCGACGAAGTGCCAATGACGGCCCCTTTCGGTAGCGTATCGAGCTGCTTGTCTCGATGCTTTTCATGAACTACCAGCGCATCTGCTGGGTCTTCGCGCTCGGTAACGCAGCCTAGCATTAGCCCTTCTGGTAGGCGCGTGGGCAGATCTTTGAGCGAATGTACGGCAAAATCAATGCTGCCATCGAGCATGCCATTTTCGAGCTCTTGGGTGAACAGGCCCTTGTCGCCAATCTTGGAGAGCGAGACATCGAGCACCTTATCGCCCTGCGTGTCCATGGTTTCAACTTCAAACGTGACGTCAGGGAACTGCTTCTGCAGCTGCGCCTGTACCCAGTGCGTCTGCACCAGCGCCAGCTGGCTTTTGCGAGATCCGATGCGGATAGTGCGGGTAGCAACGTTTGACGACATAGCTTAGGTTGACTGGTGATGGACAAAAGGATTAAGCAAGATCTTAAGATTACCGCAAATGGGGTAACTCACAGGCGGAAACCCCTGTGTTTTCTAGTTGCTCAAGCGCTAGAGTTGGCTATGATAAGCCGACGGCTTAATGTGAAGTTCTGCGAATGAATGTGTACTGGAGTTTACAGAGGCGGCTGAGCTCGCGCCTGAGTCGACCGCTAGCGAGCCTGCTGGGCGTTTTGGCTGCGAGTCTGTGGCTGTCACTGCCGGTCTGGGCGCAGCGGCTTGATCCGGCCGTGCGAGATAGCTTTTTATCAGACCCGCTGACGGCCTCGCCTCGCGATCCGCTGCTGCCCGAGCTGAAAGTCGAGCGCCCGCTGAGTCCGCTAGAGCTGTATGCGCTAGAGCAGGAACTTGACGCGCTCAATCAGGAGGCTCAGACGCTGCTGGCGGCTGGACAGCCGATGGCGGCCTTTGAACAATGGCGACGCGAAGTGCGGCTGCGACGGCTGCTGGGTACTGAAGCAGAGCTGGCAGCAATAGAGCGAATTGCGCCGCTAGCCTGGAGCGCCCAGCAGTCAGTCGATTTACAGCTATTGGCGCTGCGGCTGCGGCAGATCTGGCAGCCGCAGCTAGCAGACAAGGTGGTTTTAGACTTAGACGAGACTCCGACTGCCTCTCCCTTGGGCGATGAGCAGCTGGTGCGGCTAGCCAGCGTTTTTCAAACGCTGCGCGATGGCAACGCGGCGATCGCAATCTATCAGCAGCTAGTTGAGCGCGCCGGTCGTCCGACGGTTCGGCTGGCCCGGCTGACTCAGCTAGCCGGCCTGCAGCAGCAGTGGTTTCGCTTTGCCGCAGCGGCTGAAAACTACCAAACGCTGGCGGCAGCTGCCGACGACGCTGAGCAGCAGATGGAATTTCTTAAGCAGCTGGCCTACAGCGCGCAGCAGGCTGAGGACTACGCCCAGGCAATCGCTGCTCAAACTCAGCTGCTGCGGCGCTACCGACAGCTGGGACTAGCGGAGCAGGAAGCGCCGGTTGAAATTGCGATCGCGCAAAACTATCGCCGGCTCCGTCAGTTTGAGCCGGCGTTAACCTACTATCGGCTGGCCTATCGCACTGCTCAGCAGCTGGCGCAGTTTGGCTACTCAGCCACCGTGCTCAAAGAGCTGGGCGAGCTGTATGTTGAACGAGGCCAGCTGAATGAGGCCATTACGATGTACAACCTGCTGGTGCGAGTGGAGCAGCAATCGTATAACTACTACGGGGTGATGCACGCCTACGATCAGCTCGGTCAGATTTATCGAACCCAGGGCAACGTAGCCAATGCGATCGCTGCGTTTGAGGCCGGACTTAGGTTTGCCGAACAGCTCGACTACCAGCAGGACTATTTTAGAGAGCAGCTATCGGCGCTGCGTACCGGCTAGGCCTGCTCCGGCTCGTGATGCTGATGATTGAGATAATCGAGCGCATAGCGGGCCGCTGCTAGGCTGATTCGCGCCTGCTCCATGGGCGACAGCGTTTCCCAATCTGCCTCTCGAACTGACTGAATGGTGACATCTAAAATTTCTTCTTGGCCTCGCATTGCATAGGCCAGCGGCCGCGCCATTACCTGCAGGTCGGTCGGATCCCAATCGCTGAGTGCGTCTTGCACGCAGGCAACGATTTGCTCAGCGACCGGCCGGCCGCTGGCAACCAGCTGTTTTGAATTGCGAATAATTTGAGCGACCAGCCCCGGCGCTAGCCGAGTGCCAAACTTTTGCTGCAGTGCGGTCTGTAGAGAGGGCTTAGCCCACTGCGCTTCGAGCTGCGTCGAGAGGGTTTGCCAGCCAGCGGTCGCTTCAGACGCTGAAAATTCTAGTTCCTCACCGGCCTCTTCTAGCGCATCGAGGTAAGCTGCCGCAGCTGGATCAGACGGCAGCCAAGGATAGGCCCAGTCGGTATCTAAAACGGTTTTGAGTAAATCTTGCTCGGCCTGCGCTTGAGGCGTCAGCGAGTCGCGATGAGACGGATTGTTAGCCATAGTAATTGCCTTTGCATGAGTTCTTTCGAGCTGTGACAAGGAGTAAATACAGCGTCCTTTCAAAGCGTTCCGCACCAAGGTCTCATTTCCGCCAAAAGTCGTAAGCTGTCTGGCCTATAGCGCTTGGCTGAGAATGGAAATTAAACTTCGGGCGAACGGGCTTCTACCACAAACTCAAGCAGACGACCTTCAGCACTGCCAAACCGAAGCTGCATGCCCGGTTTGAGCGGAATTTCTTGGCGATGCACCTGCTGCCAACCATCCGCGCTTAAATAAAACGTGCCATACCTAGAGAAATCACGCAAGAAATAAGTCGTTTCTGGGTAATTAGTCGAACCTTGGGCCGTGACGCGGCGATAAAAAATTTCAGCATGTTTGCTGGATACCCAAGGCTCAGAAATGACTAAATCATTATCTGGCAGTCGGCCAATGCGCATTAGGCCACCGTAGATGGGCCACACTTTCTTAGGCGATTTCACATCTCGCACAGCCGTTAGAGTAGCGCGCGCCCGACCACCAACGCCCGAGTCACCCGGCAAAATAGTGATGTTGGTGGGCACATCGTAGAGAATTTCGCCATCAAAGTCAGGGTGCATATAGAGCACCGGCAGCGTCCAGGCGGGCTGATTAAACTTATAGAGCGTCAGCAGGTGTTGACGAGCAATGGCTACGGCCATATCGACCGGCTTGCGCGCAGCCAGCATTTGGGTAAACACCTGAATAAAGCTCAGCGCTTCTTGATCGGCAATGGAGTCGCGCATGGCCAAGACAGCCGGCACCCCGTGATGCAGCAGCACCTCCGCCAGGCTGCTGCGCGGAATTGCCTGCTGCCCCCGGCGGTCGGGCTGAGCTCCCCAGCAGGTATTAAAGACAGCCAGCTTTACCCGGCAGCGCGTCAGCACCTGAGCCAGCTCTGTGCCATTTAAAGGCACACCCGGCTGCACAAACAGCAGTCCGCCATCAGGGGCCGGCACCCCGTGCCCAGCGTAGAAGAAAACGTTGTAGCGCCCAACCTCAAGCTGCTGAATCAGCTCAGCCGGGCTGGGCTGCAGCAGCACGTCCACCTGTCGCGGCACCGGTCGTCCGCCGGTCGGATCGTCGCGCTCTAAAATTTCTTTGAGTAAATCTGCCTCTTTTTCTAGCTGCAGGGCGGCATCGGCGCCTATATCATCGTCATCTTGGCCCAGCACCAGCAAAACTTTCAGCGCGTTGTCTAAGCCCCAGTCGGTCAGCGGATCAACGTCGCTAGTGGTACGGCTAAACAGCACCTGCAGATTCAGCGAGACAGCAGGCCGACCGGCTTGGGACTGCATGATCTCCCAGGGAAGATTGATTAGCTCCGGGTCGCGCACTTCGAGCCGCAGCTTCAGGTTAGAGTTTTGACCGGCGGCCATGCCAGAGCTGTGATCGAGGCTGCCTTTGACCGGACCGTCGAACAGCCACTGCCAGAGATTAATGCCGAGATGCTGCATCAGGCGGCTAGTGTAGTTGGTCGGCTGGGCCGTGCCGCCGTCATCTTCGGCAGGGAGCGCTAACAAATCTTGCGGCACATAGGCTGAGGCATAGGCCGAGGACACATGCGGCACCTCCGGCAGACCGCGCAGGGAAAACATTGACTGCCAGCTAGACCAAGCCTGGTTGAGCGCATGGTTCCAAATCTGGTCATGGTGGACGTGGCCGCCCGGATAGGGAGATTTCACCACCCAAATCGCATAGTGTTCTGGATCGGCAGCTCTAAGCCGATCGAGCGCTAACCATAGACAGAGTGATTCTGACAGAGACATAGGCTGGATTGGGCTGATATAGCGGATTAGGATGAACGGGCGGGCTAACCATCGCAGGACTGTGGCTGCTCGCCCGCGCGATTACCTAGCGATCGCAGCCTGAGAGTTCGGCCGCAGTGGGTCGATCGACTGCTTCTACTAGGGTAGCTAGCTGCGATTCTAAAACCCAGCCTTCGTTGCCGGTAGGCTGGCTCGCGGCTGCGGCAGATGCGGGCGGGCGGGCGGGCTCGCTGGGGTCAAGCGGGTCAGCCTGATCGTTACCAGCCTGATTAGTTGAGGTGCATACCCTCAGCTGAATCCAGCGAAACTCGTCGGTAGCCTCTTGTCGCCTGATGACTTGAACTAAGCTACCCGCCGGCAGCCGCCCAACAATCGTTCCTGATAGTGCTGGATTGTCACTGTCGACTAGCTGAGGCGTCTGATACAGCGGCAGCGGCAGTTCGGAAGAAGACTGCAGTGACTGAATGCGGGCGTAGGTGCCAGGTCGGAGGGAAGCTGGCGGCGCAGCAGTGGGCGTAGATAGCTCAGGGACGGTGTTAACAACCGGCGGTACAAGCTGCTGCCGCTCTCGAAAAAGATCGCTAAAGAAAAAGGCAATCAGCCCGCCTGCAATGCCTATTAGGCCAATGATGCCAATCAGTAACGGCAGCAGGCTCGATTTGGCGCGCGCTTTGGCAGGGGGAGCCGCAGTCGGCGCTATGATAGTGGCTGCGGGTCGAGTGGCTACTGGCGTCGGGCTGGCTAGCTCGGCCGGCAGCGGCTGCTTAGCCGCGTCAACGGCGCGCCCGCGAATCAGGCCCACCGTGACATTGTCATGACCGTTGTAGGTGTTGGCCAGCTGGATTAGGGTAGCAGTGCCCGCAGCGGCGCTCTGGCGCTGCTGCAAGACGGGTAAGAGCTCGTTGCGCCAAAACTGCTCAACTCGATCGTTATCGCTGAGGCCGTCTGAGCAGAGCAGCAGCAGGCTCTCGTCATCGATAATCAGCCGCTGCAAGTTGGGATAGAGCGACTGCGAGGCATTCATCCCTAACGCTTGAACCAGCGCCCCTGCGCCCGGATGGTCGACCACTTCTCGATAAAACCCGTAGCCTAGGCGAACCTCGCGAGCGGCCACATCGTCATCTAGCGTGATTTGTCGGCAGCTCCGCTGACTGATAGCATAAGCGCGGCTATCGCCCACGTGCGCAATGTAGATCTGCGGGCCTAAAATCAGCGCCATTACCAGGGTTGTGCCCATGCGATCGCGCGCCTGACGCGCCTCAGAATCATTTTGTTGCGCAATCTGGTCGTTGGCAGCGCAAATCGCAGTTTCAATCGCCGCTGAGATCTCGCGAGCGCTGAGGTGAGGCTGCGTTAGCTTAGCGTTGAGATGTTCGCCAATTGCCGCGATCGCCAGCTGTGAGGCCACATCTCCGCCCTGGTGGCCGCCAATGCCGTCGCAGACAATCATCAGCAGCGGCTGCAGCGCTCGCGACTGCGGGACAATCGTATAGGTCTGATGGGTGCCGCTAGCAGGATAGCAGGCATCTTCGTTGCGCTGTCGTACCGGTCCTTGATCGGTCTGAACGGCAATCTCGTACTCGGTGGTCTGCCCCTGGCCCAATGCCAAGACGGCGCTATCTAGGCAGGCGATCAGCTGCTCGGCCTGGGTAAATTCACCGGCTTCTAACCGCTGACAGAGCGTTTGCAAAAAGTCTTGTAAGCCGGCATGAGCACGCTCAGCTAGCGGCTGCCAAACCTGCCCTAGGTGCGATAGCTCAACCGTGTCGGTACTATCAGAGCGTAGCTCTAGCAGCCGCACGGTAGCCCCTTCAACGCGCTGCAGCGGCAGCTCTAGCAGGCTACTCACTACGCGCTCGGTGGCAAACGGCTGCCATAGCTGAGCAATCTGCCACAGCCAGTTGAGCTGCCGCAGCGGGCTAGCCCCCTCCCAGCAGTCGTTCAGTGCCGGCAGCAGCTGCGGTATGTCAGCTGCAGTCTTGGCCGCGATCGCAGCGTCTTCGAGCAGCAGCACAGCGCCGCCCTCGCCATCTTGCAGCAGGGCGTAGGGGCGCGGCACGTTTAGCGCATAGCCCGAAAGCGCCAGATAGGGCAGAACAAAGCTAGGAAACTCGGGTGGCGACTCTGGGATTAACCCTGGCTGCGTATCTAAGACAATGCGCTCGCCCTTAATTTCATAGCGACTGTAGAGATAGTCACCCGGCTGCCCCAGCTGCGCCGCCCCAACCACCCACAGATAGTGGTGCGGGATTGGCGTGCCGCAGACCGAACAGGTATTGGTATCCTCTGAATTGGGAGTTTGGCAGCTGAGGTTAGGACAGTTAATCACAAATCTTCATCCACAAATGCAGAGGAACGGGATCTGCCTATGAGTCTGCTGAGTCCGCTGATGCAGCTGACTGCTCATCTGAAACCACTCGAGGCAGCCCCATGCTGTAGTTGAGCACTCGACTTTTGAGGTTGTAGCTCAGCTGCCCAGACTGCAGCATTGTTTTAACCGTATGCTCGAGATCGGAGCCAATCCGACGCAGAGTATAGTCGGTGAGATCTTCACCCTCGTAGGCATCAATCAGCCGATCAAATTCAGCATAGACCTGCTGCAGGGCTTCGTCCGTCCAGTTAAACTCATTGTCTGGGTCAACATCGAGCGTGAGCCGATTTTCGCTTGGCACCAGTTCGTCAGCTTCAATCTCCGCTGCAAAAATATGGATATGGCGAGTCGTTGATTTTAGCAGCATTCTCGTTGCTCATTCAAAATTATTCAATGCCATTGTAAACGCTTAGTTCGCTGGTCTTATCACAATTTGCAAACGCGCCCCTGAATGACCTACCTCAAACTGCTGTTAATTCGCCATGCGCAGTCGCTAGGCAATGCGGCGCTACAGATGGAAGGCCAGGGCTCAACCGCACTGTCTGCGCTAGGTCGACAGCAGGCCCAGCGGCTAGCAGCGGCGCTGCTGCGCTCAGAGCGGCCAACCCACTGCTATAGCAGCCCGCTGCTGCGATCGCGCCAAACCGCTGCCGCGCTAACTGCCGCCTATCCGCCGCTGACGGTGACGCTGGCTGACCCGCTGCAGGAGCTGCATGCCGGCATTTTGCAAGGGCTGACCTGGGCTGAGGCCACTGTCCGCTATCCTGACCTTTGCCAGCGGCTGATGCAGCAGCTAGACTACTGGCCTGTGCCGCAGGCCGAACCCCTGAGCGCCGGACGAGCGCGAGCACAGCGGTGGCTGACCGACTGCTTGAAGCAGCACCAGCCGGGCGATGTGATTTGGGCCGTCTCTCATGCCGGACTGATGCAGCATCTGATTGCGGCGGTGCTAGGCTGCGATCGCACCTGGCAGATCCCGATTCAGCACACGGCTGTCTTTGAATTTTGGCTGGCGCAGACCGCTTGGACAGCGAGCGATCGCAATCGGTTCAATCCAGAATTTTGGCAGATTAGGCGCTTTAACGACACGGCGCATTTGCTGTGATCGCAATCCCTTTGGTCTGAATTACGCATTACTCTATAAGATCTAAAGCTGTAATCTAGCCAACAGACTTGAGCGCCCCGCAGTGCCTGCGATCGCTATTCAAATTCCTCATTGGAGGTGTTTAGATGACTGATCCTGCTAACGATATCTTTGGTCAAGCGCGTGAAGGCAGCGTTGCAGCAATTATTCAAATCCTCAACGAGCGCCTGTCCGAGGAAGGCATTCGCACGCGCGCGGTCTTTGCCGACGGTATTTTACAGCTGCTGTGTGAGGCCCCGACTGCTGAGCAGCTCGATCAGACGTTTGTGGTTGAGCGGGTGCGCAAGATTTTAGAAATGATTTCTCCTCGCCGCATTCGCAAAGTCAACATCAATGGCCGCATCGTGCGCGAACAGCAGCTGCTTTGGCTAGAAGAAATCAACCGCGATCCAGAAAGGCAGCTGCTTTGGTCAGAGATGATCGTCCTGAAGCAGCCCAACCTCGTCAGGCGCTTAAGCCGAGCGCTGGAAGCGCCTAAGCATCGCTCTCGCTTTCCGAAAGGCGTGTCTGAATCCGATCTGCGACAGCGCAAATCCTTCATGCGCGGCCTAGCTGGTGGCCTGAGCGCAGCGCTGCTGCTCTTGCTCGCAGTCGGCTGGCTGCTGCGCGATCGCGTGGCGGGGCCAATCAGGGTAGAGCAGGCTGCCGAAGAGGAGACAGGCGCGATCGCGCAGCCCGAGATCGCGCCTGCACCTTCCCCTGCTGAACCCGAGCCTATCGAAACCGGTGAGCCGGCTGCCCCAGCCCCAGCGGCTACTCCAGAACCCTACGATCCGTTTGCTAGAGCCGTGCGGCTAGCCGAGCAGGCCGCCGTTGAAGGCCAGAGCGCTACCACGCCTGAAGACTGGCTGCAGCTGGCAGCTCGCTGGCAGCAGGCCTCCGACCTGATGGCTGAAGTGCCGTCTACTGACGAACGCTACGCTGTTGCTCAAGACCGAGTGCAGGCGTATCAGACCAACAGCACCGCGCTCTTACTCAGAGCAGAGCAGGCCCAGCAGTAGCACCCCTAGTCACAGTAGTCCCTTAGTCACGGTAGTGCCCCTAGTCAATGCTGACGCCTTGAAAAGTTTCGGCCTTAGCATTAGCGGCGACGGGGGCCTGACTAATTTGCTGCGATCGCAGCCGATGCGCTTGAAAGTAGCCCTGCCATTCATGCGGCGCGTTGAGGGTCTCGCCACCGTGCTGCGTCAGCCGAGTGCGCACCTGACAGAGCACAGGCGTATTCACACAGGCCCCAGAAATAATCACCTGGCCCTTAGTCAGCGCCGGCAGCTCTTTAAGCAGATCGCGACCGGCGGCCTCGACCCCATATTTCAAGCTTTCTTGGTCCACCGGGTTGACGATGCGCATTAAAAACTGGCTCATGCACTGCGACAGCACGTCCGAATCGAGCTTGCCCGGCCGCTGCGTGATGAGTCCTACGCCTAGACCAAACTTGCGGCCCTCGCTCAAAATTGTGCGCAAAATTGCCTTGCAGCGCGAAGGCTCCTTGGCGGGGGCAAAGCGATGGGCTTCTTCAATTAGGGTAAAGACCGGATAGGGCAGATAGTTCTCATCGTCGTCTGAGAGTTTATCTTTAGCCGTATTCACCCGCGAGAGATAGCTCTGCCGCAGTACCGCTGCGCAGATCACCTGCTGCTCTTCCTGGCTAATTTCATTCATTTGCAAAACCGTCACCTGGCCCGGCTCGAACAGGTCGCGCGGCGCGAGGTGATCCATCTGGTGAAAATACTGCGATCGCGCCAGCCGATCGAGCTTCCACTCTAGCGCTGGCGCAGAGGAGCCAACCTTTTCGTTGCCCTCATCGTCGACCGTAATATCGGCCTCATACACGGCCGCCACTAAATCATTCACATTCCAACGATAGCTGCCGCGCTTGTGCTTACTCAAAATCGCAAACGCCTTATTCAAAATCGACTGCTGCCGATCGCTCATCTCTGGCAGCAGCGTCAGCACGTCGTAATAGTCGAGTGACGAGACCCGAATGCGAATATCGTCCGGTGTGAGCACCTGAACCTTGGGCGCATAGCCATCGTCTGCCTTAAAGCTGCTGTGCCCGCGCATATCGGCCAGCGTGCTGTACTCGCCGTGTGGGTCAAAAATTAACACCGCTGCTCGGTTGTAGGGCTGTAAAAATTC
This sequence comes from Leptolyngbya sp. SIO4C1, assembly GCA_010671975.1. GTDB lineage: Bacteria > Cyanobacteriota > Cyanobacteriia > Phormidesmidales > Phormidesmidaceae > SIO4C1. The sequence continues at coordinate 13,813 of JAAHIA010000034.1, forward strand.
TTCAATCAGCACGCCTGCTGTGTAAGATTTTCCCGAACCTGTCCCGGCCAAGATCGCCATGTGCGTGCTGACTAGCTCCTTCACATCGAGCGCTACCGGCACCGCCCCGCCGGCTCTGAGCAAGAGCGACCCCACCCGAGCTGAGCCCACCTCGCCCGGCTGCTTTTTATTCACCACCTGCTGCAGCATCGCGTCATCCGCCAGGTAGACCTTAGCGCCCGGATCGGGCGTTAGCCTAGGGTTGATGAATCCCAGCGGCGGCTGAAAGTGACCAATCACATCCACCGCGACCTCATAAATTTCTGGATTGGGATGGGCGAAGCCAACCAACGCCGCGATCGTCTCAGGGCTAATTTCTGTGTCGGCAAAGATGCGATCGGGCAGATGATCGGTGAGTTGCCGAGCCGAGATTTTGCCTAAAATTTGCAGCGTCTGACGCTGACCCGGCACTGCCGCTGTGTAAAAAACAAATTCTCCGATCTTGACCTGACGGTTGTCGGCGGTGATAAACACATATTGATTGCCATCGTCGCCGGGGCCTTTGACCGTGCCAATCACCTGCGATGTGGAAGACTGAGCCAGCTGGGTCATGATGCTAATACAAACGCTCTCTTGTGATTTATAACAGGTTCTTCGGCGCTTCGCGAACTGATTTAGCGCTGCTGAGCCGGTAAGAAATTGATTGGGTATAAACCTTATGTAAAATCTTTATGGACGCTCCGATTTAAGGAAGGCGGCTTTGGATAACCTGGAGTAGCTTTAATCTGATGTGTGAGCGTTTATGTCAGCGGGCATTCTAGACCTGACTTCGCCGAGCTAAGGCAGAACCGCTGTCCCAATAGCTTAGATTCAGCTAGACTGTTTAGGAATATATACTCAGCTGTGCGCCTAGTGCCGGTTTAATTAAGCGTTAACATTCAACTTTGAAATTGCCTGTGACTCAAGATCTTCTACAGAACGCAGACAGTCTATCCGCGAACCACGAGGTGGTTCACGTTGAGCCTGCTCAAGCGGAAACGGTCAGCATTTCAACTGAGAAGCTTCAGACTCGGCAGCGCCGCATTTTAGCCACCATTGCCATTCCCCAAACGCTAGAGCAGGTCTGGCAGGTGCTGACCGACTACGAGCGGCTAGCAGACTTTATCCCCAGCCTTACCGTCAGCCGTCGCATAGCGCATCCCAAGGGCGGCATTCGCCTAGAGCAGGTCGGGGCTCAGTGTTTTTTGAATATTAAATTTTGCGCCCGCGTCATTCTTGATATGTATGAGAGCTTTCCGGCAGAGCTAGGATTCTCAATGGTAGAAGGCGACTTTAAGCAGTTTATGGGCGCTTGGCGTTTGCAGCCTGCTAGCATTGCGGGACAGCCCGGTACGCTGCTGTCGTATGAGGTCATGGTGCAGCCGCCTTTGGCGATGCCGACAACGCTGATTGAGCGCCATATTTGCCACAACTTAACGCAGAACCTACAGGCAATTCGGCAGCAGACGATCAAGCTCTTTAGCGCAGAAGGCTAGCAAAGCTGAGCCGCTGCTAGCATTTTTCTTAAAAGACACTGGTGTGGAGGCTAGTGCGATCGCAAGCAGCCCAATCTCGATGCGGACGAATTTGCAGCCGGTGAAGGGGTGAAGGCAAGGATAGAAGACAAAGGAATGAAGAGAGAGGACTGAAGAAAGAGAAAAAGAAGCTAGAGACGTTTTTTTGTCAGTATTCCCTCTCTAATCCTCCTTCTTCATTCCTCGTTCTTCATTCTTTGCCTTCAGTTTCCAACTATTCCGATCGCACCCGACCGGTAGGGGCGAATACAGCTGTAACCGGTCCTTCCCGCAACGTCGAGGGTTTCCAACTATTCCGATCGCACCCGACCGGTAGGGTGGAGAAGCTTTTTATAAGGATTGCCCAGTTGAGAAAGGGTTTCCAACTATTCCGATCGCACCCGACCGGTAGGGTGGTACTTGGACTGGACAGCCGCGTCCAAAGTCCTCAAGTTTCCAACTATTCCGATCGCACCCGACCGGTAGGGGCTTTTCCTCAAAAAGCCTCAGAGCGGGCGGCCCTAGAGCGAGGTTTCCAACTATTCCGATCGCACCCGACCGGTAGGGTGGGGCGAGCTAAAGCAGTGGGCAGTCGAGCGCGGCGGGGTTTCCAACTATTCCGATCGCACCCGACCGGTAGGGCTCTTTGGTTACTCTGAAGTTATTCAATGCTTTTGGTAAGTTTCCAACTATTCCGATCGCACCCGACCGGTAGGGTGGGGCGACTTCATTGCTGATAGCGTACTTGGGGGTTTCCAACTATTCCGATCGCACCCGACCGGTAGGGCAGCGATCGCATCCTGGATTAAAGAAAGATTATTTCAGGTTTCCAACTATTCCGATCGCACCCGACCGGTAGGGAGCTGAAAAACCTAGATAACTCTAAGGGTTACAGAGGTTTCATGAGGTTTCCAACTATTCCGATCGCACCCGACCGGTAGGGCTTGGCGTTAAGCCGGTAGATGTAGACATGGTTTCTTCCCCCTGTTTCCAACTATTCCGATCGCACCCGACCGGTAGGGTTGAAGCGCCTACAGCAAATCAAGTACTGGCCATGTTCCTCGGCAAGTTTCCAACTATTCCGATCGCACCCGACCGGTAGGGTTGTCGAAAGAGTCAGCAACACCGCAACATTGTGCAAGGCAACAAGTTTCCAACTATTCCGATCGCACCCGACCGGTAGGGGGCTCCCTTCTGAAAGGTAGCCAGCTCAACCATTCTAACGCCCTCACGCGAGGGATGGCGCGTTGAGCCAATAGGAGGGGCTCAAACCTAGCCGTATTAGAAGCCAGACTGCTGACACAGACCGCCTTCGAGGGATGCAACGAAGCAGCAACGATTTTCGGCATTCTGCTTATCCCTCGCGGCTATCCTAGCTGACAGCTGCTCAAAACCGCAGCGAGCACAGCCGGTGGCAGCTCAGGCTCCCGCTCCACCCGCCACGGGCCTGCCACCACTTCCAACAGCGGCGCTTGCTTCACAATTGTCTGCGTGGGTTCCAACACGCTGTGAATCACCGCCAGTGGTTCTAAATGAGGCCGACAAAGCCCGTGCCATTTAGCCACCTCATCCGGCAGGCGGCTAATCACAATGTAGTGACTGCACTGCTCTACCAGCGGCAGCTTTTCCGGCTGCGGCAGGCCGCCCACATCCACTAGCAAACAGTCCGTCAGCCGCCGCAGATTTTGCACCGTCCGTGCCTGCTGCTGAAAATAGCTTGGAATCAGCTTTGCCGTTGCTGGATCTTCATGAATGCGATACTCATTCTGCCGCACCAGAGACTCTACCAGCGCGCTATTCCCTGTCTCATAGGTCCAATTGCCCTCACCATCCCAGCTAGCGCGATGCAAAAAGACCCGTCGCTGCGGCTGCTGTAGCACCTGGCGCAGCGCATTCGAGAAGACACTCTTGCCGCTATTGGGCGGACCGCCGATCAAAATTGCCGGGCAGGGCGTCTGGTTGAGCCGCACCGGCACCGCATCGCCAACGGCTAGCTCAGCCACACGGCTGTGAACCACCACAATCTGCTGATCGCGCGCCGCATAGCAGCCGACCCAAGGCGCAGCCTGACACAGCCTCACCAGTCGAGCATAGAGCCAGATCGGAGCTTGACCAAAGATTACCACCTCGCGACTCAGATCTAGACTGACCGGTAGCTGAACAGCCGCGATCACATCCGGTGCCATCAAAATCTGTGGCTTGCTCAAGCTGATGCTCAGGGTTTGATAAGCCGTCTCGCCTGCGCTCAGGCGACTGACCTCAAGCTGAATAAACCTCATCTGGAATCTCAACTACCAATATTTGACCAATCTCGACCTGCGGCGAATGCGTTTCGACCACCACCGCCCCCCCCGAGCGCGGTGAATCATTGCCTAGGCGCGGGTCAAAGCAGGCTACCCAGGCTGCGGTATGGCAGGCATGCACCAGATAGCCATACAGCCAAATCGGCGCTTTACCCTCAATTACGATGCCCTGGCTCCACACGATACCCTGCGGCAATGCTAACCCCTTCAAATCGGCTGCCCGAATCAGCCCGCTCGGGTCCGTAATGCGCAGATGCAAATGCTGATAGGGCAAACCTGTTGTCGTTTTATGTGACGCGATCGCAAGTTCAATGGCAGACATGGGGAGAGGAATGAAGACAGAGGACGGAGGACGGAAGGCGGAAGGCGAAAGAAACAAAGGGCGAATCTCCGTCCCTAAGGTAGCAAGTCTTGGAAGAGGTGACTTCCAAGCTACGGCAAAATAGACAGATGAGCCCGTCCTCCGTCCTCTATCCTCTTTCTTCTTTCTTTTCCTTCCATGTCCGAGGTGTTTTGGTCAGAGCTGCCTGAAATTGCTGTCCTACAGTGGCTAGCGCGAGGTCACCTCAAACAGCACTTGGCGCAGGCGCTGCGGCTGTGGATCTGGCTGCGGCTGCTGTACGACCCGAGGGTGAAAGCGCTCTCGCTGCCGGAGCCGTTTACCTATGCGCACTGTCGAGACGCGCTCTTTCTGGCGTCTCATCCGACCGACGATGCTAGGCCGACGCGGCACGACCCTGCCTGCCCCTGTGCGAAGACGATTGCCGCCTGGCTGTTTGCGCCGGAGCTGGGCTGGACGCAGGCGCGGTGGGAAACTAGCGTGGTTGACTATCAGAGAACGGAGGGCTATCAGCGATTCGAGGCTGAGCTAGCCCGGCATGGCCTGCTGCCTCGAGACTTCGAGCAGTTTCTCAACCAAACGCGACTGTTTGCGGTGACGCGGCGTACGCTGGCCTCAGACCTACAGCGGCTGGCTGAGCTGAAGTGGCTAAAGCCAGCTGGGCAAGCCTATGAGCGGGTGCAAAGCTGGCCGCCGCCGCCGGGCACAGCGAGAGTGCTAGCTGGCACTGAGGCCGCCTTTTTGACACAGCCCGATCTAGCCGCGATCGCAGACAGCCTCTCTCGTGAGATTGGCGGCCAGCGGCGCTTTTTTGTGCAGGTAGACTACGTCGTGCCGCAAGACCGACATGATCAGGTAGAAGACTGGCAGGCAGCGCTGCGCGAGCTGTGGCAGCAGTCGCCGGTGCCGCCGGTGCGGCTGCGCTACTGGAGCGCGTCGCATCTGGCGCAGTGCGAAGGAGTCGTCTATCCGGTGTGCCTTTACTACTATCGCCGCGGACCTTACCTATGCGGCTTTGGAGAAGTATCGGACAGCTCAGGCGCGATTGACTGGCGCAACTATCGGCTCGATCGAATTCAGTCGCTGCAGCCGCTGACCTGGCAGGCGGCTCAGGTGCCTGACGAGCTGCGAAACAGATACGAGCGCCGCACCCTGCCCACGCCGGATGAAATCGAACTGCGGATGGAAGCAGCCTGGGGGTTTGACTACTACCGACCGGCGCAGCGGCTGCTGCTGCGCTTTGACCAGACCTGGAACCAGCGCTATATTCGCAACTCGCTGCGCCATTCGACATTTGAGCGGGTGAGCTATCCCCAGGCTAAGCAGCTGATTGAAACCGAACTGGCCGGAAAGCAACGGGCTCACCTGCTGGCGCTGCTGGCCTCGCGCGCTGATGAGGATGCTTACTACCAGGCGATCTACCGGCAAGACGACCCAAACGTGAAACAGCGGCTGCGGGCCTGGCGACCCCATATCGAGATCTTACTGCCCTGGTCGCTGCGACAGCAGTTTGGGCGAGAGGTGGCGCAAGAGCAACAGTTTTATCAGGATATAGGGGATGAAGACTAACCCCGTGGTGTTGACTGCGGCCTTTGATCAGGCGCTGGCCTACGCGGCAGCGCTGCATCGCTATCAGCAGCGCAAGCTGACCGGGGTGCCCTACGTCGCGCATCTGATGGCTGTGGCGGCGCTGGTGCTCGAAGACGGCGGCGGCGAAATCGATGCGATCGCAGCCCTCCTGCATGACGCGGTTGAAGACCAGGGCGGGCTTGCTACGCTGCAGGCAATTTGCGATCGCTTTGGCCAGCCGGTTGCCGATCTAGTCTGGGGCTGCACCGAGCCGCCTCGGCTTGCATCCCGAACCTGGCGCGACCACAAGCGGCAGTATCTTGCCCAGATCGCCCAGGCCAGCCCAGCCGTACAGCGAATTATGCTGGCCGATAAGTTGCACAATGTGCGATCGCTGTGGGGGCTACTACAGCAGTATGGGCCAGGCGTTTGGCAACATTTCTCAGGTGGGCAGGAGAATACGCTGTGGCTCTACGGAGAGTATGCCAAGCTGTTTGAAACCGTGCGGCCTAGCTGGATGACAACAGAGCTGCAGCAGTTGACACTGGCGCTGAAAGTCTCAGATTGATGAGCGAGAACCTGAACGCTGTTAAAACTTGTCTGGATTGACGCCCAGTTCTCGTAGTCGGGCAGCGAGGCGATAGACTTGCTGCTTTTCATAGAGGTCATAGGCCGTGCTGCTGGCTGCGATTTTGACGATAAGCTCGGGGGCACCTTCGACATAGTCGTCTGCGCTGATGCGAGACTGCCCGCCGCAGGCGGCTTGCA
>JAAHIA010000340.1 GCA_010671975.1 Leptolyngbya sp. SIO4C1
TGAGAGCACTACCAGCTCGACAGGTCGCCCAATCTGACTAGATAGGTAGCTCATCAGCGGACCGTATCGCTCATTGACAGAAACTGCGCTGTCAATAGCTAGCACACCAAAGAAAACAGGCTCACCCTGTGCTGTGGCGATGCTTTCTCCGGGCGCTGGCTGGCTGAGAGCGTCGCTCTCTGCTTCTGGCGTAGCTGAGCGACAGGCAACGCTAAAGCTCAGTGCAAATAGCGTTAATAAGACTGTTTTGAAGCTTGATAGAGTGAAAAGGCGAGCCAGCATGAACCAAAGCGCAAAAATCCCGCTAAAGATTGTTATATCAGTTTTTCTAGCCTATTCTCGGAGGTTCACGGGCGATAGCGTAAAAAGACTGAAACTTTCCGTCATTTGACCGGCTAAACTGGCAGCCCATCAGTAATTTCCCTCAGTTCAATCGCCCGTCTAATCTAGACACGATTCGGCGTGAGGGGTCTCAGGGCTGGCTGAGCGAGCAGCTACCAAACTCGCCAGTCTGCCCAGTCTTGATTGAAGATTGACGTGTTGGGGAACGCGGTGGGACTGCCGCTGCGGTTGAGCCGAGTTTGCAGCTCCTGCAGCAGCGGCTCTTCTGTGGGCAGCTCATCCACAAGCTCGTAGGGCAAAACGCCTTTGTCTAAGGCAAAGTCAATCGTGGCACCAGCGGCGGTGCCGACCGACCATTCAAAAGAATGGACCCGATAAGCGGCGGCAGCAATTGTGCTAGTGGCAATGCTCTTGCCGGCAACCAGCAGGTTATCAATGCGCTGTGGAATCATCGCCCGCAGCGGAATCTGACCGGGATAGGCCTGCCCGTGGGCGCGACGGACGCCCTCACGCTCGGTATTGCCGGGCGCTTCTGGCGGAGAGAGGGTCATGCAGGGATGAAAGTCGATAGCGTACTGGGCGATGCCAACCGAGTCTGGAAAAATGGCCGCTCGGGTGCGAATGGGAACCTCTGCTGGCTGGGCGCGCTGCGCGATCGCGCCAGGGGTCTCGAGCCCGGCTAGCGCATACCGCAGCGTGCGATAGCTGCTGGGTGAGAGGGCGCTTTCATAATAGTCATCGGTGTAGTCTACCCGAGAAATGTCAATCTCGTTGATGGCAAACCCTTGAGCATAGCCGTAGGCTGGCCGACCGATGATGCGCCGGCCCTCGCGAATATAGGGAAACTTAGACAGACCGTGAGCTGTATCCATCGGCGCATCAAAGCCGCTCAAAAAGCGATGGCTGGGGTTTGGCCGCTTCACGCCGTAGCCCAGCTGCGAATCGGTAATGCCGGCCACCAGCCAGTAGTAGTAGCTATAGGCATTTTCCTCGCCGCGTCGCAGCGTGTCGGGACGCAGGCCACCAAGCCAGCCGCCCGGTTCGAGCTGTCCGGTTGCCGCCAGCTGGTCGGCTGAATAGATCAAATTATCTAGCGCGGTGCCCGGACGATAGTCGTTGCCCCAGGTCCAGTTTTGCATGGAAATATCACCCGGCCTGACGGCGCTAACGCCAAAGGCTTTTGCTTCTGGGCGGGGCTTGGGGGCCCAAAGGCGCCGATAGGTAAACACGAAGTCGAGATAGTCAATGTTGTCGCGCTGGCGCTCGTAGCTGAAGTAGGGCTCATACTGCGGATAGTAGACCGGCATGGTCTGCGACTGCGGCTCCTCGGTGCGCTCCATCGCAAAGGTGTAGGTAAAGCCCTGTGTGCAGTAGGGATCTGACTCGACCACCGGCGAAGACGGATTGAGGTAAGAGCGGGCATCGAGCCCAAGCCGATAGGGGACGCCTGCGATCGCAATCACTTCGCCGGTTTCAGTGGCTTCTACGACGTACCAGTCGGCTGGTCCTGTCGCCTCGGCGGTTTGCTGCGGCACAAAGCGAATAATCCGCTTGGTAAATCGCTCAGAGTCTTCGTAGCGGTAGATATCCTCAAAGACGGCAGACAGCCGTTCAGTATTCAGCGGTGGCATACCGGGTGCCGGGGCATGCTGAATCGAAGTCACGCTGTCAATCAGGCGACCGTCAGCGCTCAGGTCAATCTCTTTCACCACGGTTGCCGGAAACCACTTGAGCTCGCCATCGCCGCGTCGCTCGGCATCACGCAGCATGTCGCTGAGGATCTCGTGCGCATCTTCTGGTAAAAAGCAGGACGCACTTACCCAGCAGTCGCCTGGGTTTTGTCGCCCGTATTTGCGCTCTACGCGATCGCGCAGTTCTTTGTAGCCCTTGGCGTAGTACAGCAGCTCGCGCTGGCGCTTCGCCTCATCCAGCGCGGTCGTCCCTTGAGACGACAGCTGGCCCCCGACCCAGTCGGTCAGCTCAGTCATGCACACCGTACGACCGGACGCTAAACTTTCATAGGCCGCCGCCGTTCCTGCCAGCCCGCCGCCAATGATCAGCACTTCGCACTCTACTGTCTCATCCGGGGTTCGCGGTGGCGCTGCGATCGCGCGAATCGGTAAGGATGCCGCTAGACAAGCCCCTAAAAGTCCAGTGCCGCAGCGTCGCAGCAGATGAGTCACCATAGTTTTTCAAGATTTCAGTCTAAGTTGAGTGCTGTCGCCAGCCATTCTAGAGTAGCGGCTGATGTGCACCAGTGGCCGCTACAGTGTGACGCTAGGCCTAGCCGCAATACACAATCAAATCAATCTCCACATCGCCAAAGCCGGCTAGCCCCATCACGCCAACGGTGGTTCGCCCGGGCAGCCGACTGCGATCAAAGTAAGACGCATAGATATCGTTGACTGGCTCATAGTAGCGAAAATCAGTCACAAAAATGCGAGACATGACAACGCGATCAAAGCCCGTCCCGGCATGAGTGAGCACCTGCTTGAGATTTTCCATCACCCGCTGGGTCTGCTGCTCAATCGGGCCTTTAACAACCTTGCCCGTTTGAGGGTCTTCCGCGAGCTGCCCGGTGACAAACAAAAAGTCGCCGGCCCTGACGGCGTGAGAGTAGGGAGCAACAGCAGGCAGATCGGGCAGCGTAATAAATTCCAGCATGGCGGTTTTTCTGAGACTGATTGAGATAGAGCCTACCGCGATCTGGGGTTGTATGGCCCTACGCTGCTAGCAGCAAAGTAGCGGCTACGTAGAATGCCTAAGTAAATATACGGATACATTTGAGTATTTTTTACCTGACTGAATTACTGACGATAGCTGCTTGAGCCGTCGGGCTGTCTCAGCGCAGCTGTTTAAGAAAGCCGTAGAGGTTGGATTTTTTGCCTGCCCATTTGGCATGCGCTTAAGAGATTGCCGGCATTCCTCAACTAGCGCCAGTCACATCTTGCTTATGCCTAAACCTAGTAGCCGCCTACGCCATACACAGAATCTTCAAAGTAGTTTCCGTATATGCCGATTGGTTTTCGGTAAAAAAGAGCACTAGATTTTATTCATGACGACGCGTTCAGCGCTACTAGAGGATTTAGAATCATGGACTTTTATCAACTCCCATTAGCAATTGGCTCCGCTACGGTTCTAGCTACGATCAGCAGCTTAGCGGCGCCTGCAGATGCCTTTCTAATCACGAACACCTCCTCATCCTGGGACAACGCGGTACTGTCCAACGGCAGCATTGTTGGCAGCCAGGGACTAGCAGCGCCCAGCTTCTCAACCGAATTTTTGAACGTGGGGAGAGAGAGTCAAGTTCGCTGGGGTGATGGCGTCTATGCGCCTGACTTTGAATGGCAAGAGGTCACCAAAGCCGTTGAAGATATCGAAGTTTCGAGCTATAAGTACGCTGCCGGTACGGGAAGCAACGGCTGGTACTGGGACTACAACCAGCGAGACTGGGACTATGGATATCTCAAAACCAATAAGCGCTACTATCAGCCAACGAACTATCGCCTGGTTGAAAAGACGGTAACCGAGCAGGTCAAAGTCTCGCTGCCTGCTTACACTGCCAAAAGCGGTCTAGGCTTCGCTGGTGTTGAGAACCTAAACGTTGGAGCCGGTGACTTCTTTAATATCGGTACGCTGAAGCACTTCAATGAGACCATTTGGCTGAATGGCAAAGATGCTAAAAAGGTTGACTTTGCCCTGAATCTAAACTTTGCCGACGCGGCTCTAGGCGCTCAGACGTTCGATTTTGCTTTGAACATTGACGAGACCAAAAACAGCCAGGCTGTCTGCCCCTATCAAACTGACGCTGGTAAAGGCTGCTCCGATAAAATTACCTGGGATTTTGCCATTGACTCAGCCAAAAGCTTTGAATATAACGGTGAAGCCTACACGCTAGAGCTGGTTGGCTTCACAGACCAGGCTTTGAGCACGCAGGTCATCAATCGGTCTGAATTTCAATCAAGCGGCGCTACCTTCGTAGAGCAGTTTATCTCGCAAGAAGATGGCACCAGCGCCACCAGCCTGTGGGCCAGACTGATCAAGGTTGAAACCCCAACCGAGCAGGTGCCTGAGCCGACAGCGCTGCTAGGGCTGAGTGCGCTGGGGCTGTATGTCATCAAGTCGCGCCGCGATCGCAGCGCTTTCGCCAGCTAGTATTCCACCACAATCGGCACGTGGTCGCTGGGCTTTTCGAGACCACGCGGAACGGCGTCGATATAGCAGCGAGTGGCACGCTCGTATAGCGCTGGCGAAAGATAGTGATGATCAATTCGCCAGCCTAGATTTTTTGGAAACGAACCCGAGCGGTAGTCCCACCAGGTATAGTGACCGCCTTCGTCAGTAAATTTCCGAAAGGCGTCTGAGAGCCCAACCGAGAGCACATCGCGCAGCGCCTCGCGCTCCACTGGCGAAGACATGATGTGCTTATCGCGATTCTTATCGCTATGGATGTCTTTGTTTTCCGGGGCAACGTTGAAATCACCGCAGACGTTAACCGCAGCGTTTTCAGCCAGTACCTGAGTGAGATATTGCTTCAGTACGCCGAGCCAGCGCAGCTTGTAATCATATTTGTCGCTGCCGACTGAAGCCCCGTTAGGTACGTACAGATTGACAATTCTCACGCCGTTGAGCCTGCCGCTAATGACCCGCTTTTGATCGTCAAGGTCGCCCACCGTTGCTGCATCGAGCACTGCCCTAAAGCCCATGCTGACCGCCTCAAGCGGCTCCCGGCTGATCAGCGCCACCCCGTTGTAAGCCTTTTGACCATAGACATAGGCCCGGTAGCCAACCGCCTCAAAGGCTGTCAGCGGAAAGTCTTGATCCACGACTTTGGTTTCTTGCAGACAGAGCAGATCGACCGGGTGAGCGCTGAGCCAGTTCGTAACGTGGTCTAAGCGGGTGCGGATAGAGTTAACGTTCCAAGAGGCGACTTGCATCAGGGTCCAGATTGACAGCAGGCTGAATCAGCTCTCGTATTTTAGTATTCGGCAGCGTCGATAGGGCCACTGAGGGGGCAGAGACCATCTGCAGCGTCGACTCAGCCAGATTGAAGTCGCGGCGCAGCTGCTCCTGCAGCTTACCTAGCTTACATCCAGCGCTGCGGCGACAAGCGATTCGAGGAGGGCAAGGCCTACACCATTGGTGCCGAAGCC
>JAAHIA010000341.1 GCA_010671975.1 Leptolyngbya sp. SIO4C1
AGCGGTTTATGACGACTCCGGCCCCTAATCCCGAGAAGCATGTGGGGATCAAGGCTGTTTTCAAGTGCGATCACCTAATTTACGAGCATGAGATCACCTCGCGCTATCTCAGTGAAAACCTGATGTCGAAAGGAGTAGAGCAACCTGCCGCGTTGAGCGATGCCTATCAAAGGCTGCGGCCCTTTGAGCTACAGGACATGCTGCGGCTAGGCTTTGATAAGTTGTTTGCCCAGGTATCGCCGGAGTATCTCGAAGGCACACCGTTTGAGCTGCTGCTGGGCAATGAGGAAGATCGGCAATTGCTCGATGTCGATATCAGCGTGATTGATGGCGAGCTGCAGTAGCGGCGCGGTTTTTGCCTGTTTTCTAAGGGGTGGTCTGCTGCCCCTACTCCCTATTCCCCTTCTGTAGATAGCTCGGCTTTCCTTTGCTGTTTCTTTTTGAACTCTTATGAACGTCAAAAGATTGGTCTGTGTACTTATCAACTGTCCCCTACCCGGCGTCGGAACGATACTGGCTGGAGGACTCATCAGCGGCCTTATTCAGCTCTGTATCGAGATCGTGCTTGTTGTCGTGACAGCCTTTACGCTCGGCTTTCTAGCGCCGCTCACCATCCCGATTTTTATCGTGAATGTGATTTGGTCACTGGTGAGTGTCTGGCGCTTGACGGCACGGCGACGCCAATATCCGCCTACCCATCGCTAAATCCTTGATCGGCCTCTGTGCTGGCGACCCGCCTGAACCAGCGACAGCACCAGCACAGGGGCAACTCTCTGTTGTTTAATTTGATTGTCTTATGGCTAAAAAACGTGAATCGCCGCCCATCAAGCGGTTGCACCTGAGCGGCGGTGAGAAAGGCGGCGTCGGAAAATCCTTCACCGTTCGCACATTAGGGCAGTTTTTTCTCGATGCTCACCTGCCCTTCCGCGCGGTGGAATGTGATAGAAGCAACCCTGATTTTGCTCGTATTTACGGACAAATTATCGATGTGCAGTTCGCCATTATCTCAGAAGGGCAGCAATACGAAGACGACGCCAATTTGATTTACAACCTGGCGCTCGAAGGCCGGGTTTTGGCCAATCTTCCGGCGCAGGTCATGCCCAGCTTAAAAGCCTGGCTCAATAATCTCGATTTGCTGAGCCTGGCAGAGGAAGATGGGGTGAAGTTCATTCACTGGTTTACCGTGGATGGCGGCTACGATTCGCTCTCCCTGCTGCGCAAGTCGCTGGAGCTGTTTCAGAACAAGCCTGCCTGGGCTACCGTTATCGTGCTCAACCACGGCACCGGCGGGGATGATTTCAGCGGTTTTTTTGAGGACGCCGATCTGCAAGCCCTAATTCAAGACACACAGTCGCCGGTCATTCATCTGCCGAGGTTTCAGGGAGCATCGACCCGAAACCGCATTGATCGAGAAAGTCTAACCTTCGGGCAAGCGCTCACTCACAAGGGGTTTACGTCGATAGAACGTCAGAGAGTGCGCAAATATCTGCGCGAGGCTTACGCATTGATTGAGCAGGTGAAAGCATGGCTATAACCCCGCAGAACGGCGCAACACCCCCCACCCCGCAGCCGCCTGCGGCCTACGCATCGCCTTCGGCACTCGACCGGGTGCTGATTCATCTGGATGACGCTCAGAAATCGAGAGTACTTCAGCTCGTGGTGCGTCTTGGCATCGATCAAGACGACCCTCTGTGGCTTGTATCGCTGGCCCTGGGGCAGTTGACTGTCATTGCGGAGGATGCGCCTGCCCATTGGCAGGACTTGTTCAATGACTTTCATTCGGAGTTGACTGCATGGACGCAAACCAACCTGCAAACCTTGGAACTGGTGGCCGAGAAGGGCGAGACGATGCAACGCCTCTCGCAAACCTCGACACAGCTCGCGACCTCCTTGCAGCACTTAGTGACAGCTTGCAACGCACTCACGCTGCGCTTGAGCAAATCGGACACTGTCTCCCACGCCTTGAGTCAGACCTTAACCACCTTCTCCATTCAAACGCGCAATGGATTCAGCGAACTCAACATCACGCTCAGCAACAGGGACGAGCGCTTGACCCGGCAGCTCACAGCCCTGGAGAGCGTCACCAAGGGCGCACGCCGGGCCGCTAGGCGAGCAATGTGGCTTAGTACGATCGCATTCATCTTTTTGCTCGGCGTCGGTTGGCAGCAGCAGCAACTAACCAAACAGATGCAAACGCTCACTCAGCAGTCGGAATGGCAGTTATCCAATATCCTGCACATGGCCTGCACCTTTGGCGCAAAACCTGAGACAGCGCCGGAGTGTCATTAAACACTCACACCCAACAGAATAGATGCACTTTGAGACAATTACGTTTCAAAGTGCTTTTTTCTGGAGATTTCCTATGGTTTACGCTATTCTGCGACTATGTCAGACAATGTAAAAAACTTTTATTTAGAGAAAGATAAACGACAGCCCAACAGGCAAAAAGATTTCTACGATGACTTTATGACCGCCTATGCCAATGGGGAACTCGACTTCAGTTATAAAAACCCCAAGGAATGCAAGGCTGGGCCGCCTGAGAATTATCGATATTACTCCCAGGAAAAGATGGATTCATTCATCGAATTTTCAAAAAATCTGGGTCTACCTGATCATGAAATACAGGCTCAGGTTCAGGATTTAGTTGATAATCACCGTTCATTCAGCATCAAAAAGCTGACTAACATGTACAATCTGAGCCGTGCGGAAGCGGAAGACTTTATTGAGATGTCGTTTCCAACACTCTGGGAACAAGAAATATTCTTATTCAAAAAAGGCTATAAGCCAGACGCGGCAAAATACCTATTTGAACGCTTTGGCTCATCGGAACGAGACTTACGAAACGAGCAAAAGTTCATGGAGCGCACCGCTAGGAAGATGATTGAATTGGATATACAGCTTGCCGCTGAGGAAGCGGCGCAGCCAGTTCAGCCAACCCCTTCGCCGGTTGCAAAGGCCAAGCCTACACCCCCGCAAGAATCCAGTCTTGAGCAGCTGACACGCCAGCTGCGCTATGCTAAGGAGAACTACGGCAGCTAATGCCGTGGCCCTCGACTCGTGCCTCGGACAATGCCTTGAGAGCGTTGCCCATGCGTCTGGGTTCGCTCCCGGGCTGCCGTGTGTGTTGCTTGCTGTGGTCGGCGATCAGCGATAGACCGACCATACTGCTGCTTCGGAGCGGGCGTATGCGCTCCGTTTTCTTTCAGGCGGCGATCCGTTGCAGGTACATTTCTGGCAACCTTATTGCGAGTCACAGCATCTATTTGTCTATGGACATTTCTATTGGCAGCGGCGGCACCTACCATATTTTTTGCATGTTCCAGCCTATCCCGACGGCTTTTGGTATTAGCGAGATGCGGTGAGGCTTTGTAGATCGCATAAGCTGTTTGTTTTTGACTAAAACCTGCCGCCAGCATACGCCCAGCAATATCAGCATCGGTTCCCTGCCTGGTCAAGGCATCCCCCGCTCTCGCACGGCTGCCATGAGCTCGGCACTGTCGGGCATACTCTTTCCGATATTCACGCACAGAGTTTCCCATATAACCCTTAGGGTCACGGGCCTTGAACGCTTGATTGATTTTGCTTACCCGTTTTGTGAGAGCCGGTGACGGGGTCATATCCTGAAATGCCTTCTGATCTACCACACCGGGCTCACTTGCCAGCATGGCGGCACGGGTGCGCTCATAGCGACTGTCGCGACTGGTGCCGCCAATAGCCGCTTGGCTATGACTATTGGGCTGACTGGTATTCAGCCCAGTCGGTATGGTGGTCTGTCGGCTTGGTGCTACAGATTGCTGAGGAGTGGAGCTTGGGCTGGGCTGAGTTGTTTGGCGAACAATATTGTCCGCATTGCCAGGCGTCGCCATAGTGGTTCAGGAGAGTGAAGGGCTACGCCTATTCTAAGAGTGTCTCCCCTCTCCTGTGGTCGCCTGTCCAGGCTACGAACAAATCTCCCTGCTTTAGTAGCCGGCTAACCCTCGGCCTCATTCTGCAGGTCAAACAATCCCAGCTGCCGATCTGCGGGCAGTTCTATATCGGCGCTGCGGCGCGATTGTTTGGCTTTGGGAGCACTGAGGCCGAACGTATCCATATCTAAGAGAGAGGTTTGCACCGGCTCGTCCTGCGTCTCTGGTGCGATCGCAGACTCTTCATCATCATTGGCTGGGTTACGAAGCATATCCGGCTCCGCTTCAAACGTTGCCGGATTCATCATCAGGCCTTTCAATGCTTCCAAACGGGCTGTTTGCCGCTGCTGTTTCAGCCACTGATCAAAGTAGCGAATTTGTGGGGTGGGACGACTTTCCCACATATCCATTGAAAGGGTGTTCCCGTGTCGTACAACTGCCTGCAACTCATACAGAGACATCTGGATGTAACACATATTGAAAGCGTTACGGCTGACATCGATACAGTCAAACTGAGCACAGCTGCGCGGGTCTATCTTTTGCGAGAGCAATTCCTCGGCACAGGCGATGACCAAAGCTCCGCCGCCTGCTGCAGGCTCCTGAAAGGTGATCAACCCTTTCTCCTCAACCAATTCATGAGCATTGCTCAGGGTCATTTTGGCCATCATCCGGCAGATATTGTAGGGTGTGAAGAACTGACCCGCGTGCTGATTGAGCAATTCCTGATCTGAGGCAATCTCTCCCAGAAAATCCCCGAACGCCGTTCGATGCGCTAACGTCGTGATGCCCAGCATCTTACCAAGGGCGTTTCGCTCTTCCTGGGAATAGCGCTGTTCGATCTGCAAATACTTCTCTTCCAATTGCTCGAACGCTGTATCTGGCGCAAAGTCCCCACTACGGTAGGGCAATTGATGTAGGGCAATGGCAGCCATCTCTAGCCAGTCGCTAAAGACGTTGGAGGGTTGACGGCTGTAGCTGATGCCGTTTAGCGTTTTGACAAAATCTTTTTTCAGTTCTGCAATGGATGCCATATCTGCTGACACTTCTAACCCTGCCGAACGTCCCGTCAAACCTTTGATGGAGACTCTCGAAGTGGCAGCAGCTCGTGCAAGTGATGCTGAGAGCGGCTCTGCCGGGCTATTGGTCAAGGCTTTGGCTTACATCAGTGAGCAGCCGTTTACTCCCGACACTGATCAGACCGAAACCCAAAACTAAAGCGGCCACTTCAGCTATGGAGTGGCCGCCTGGTGTGCCAGCATTGACTGACCTGTAAAACTGCCGTACCTTAAAGCGGTGCCGCTCACTCACCATGAGCAAGCGACACCAGTGGCTTTAGTGGCTTTACTGTTTGTTAAAACAATTCAGCCACTTCAAGATATAGAGGGCTAACTCTACTATCTTGATTGCCTTCTTTATTGGGGTCGTATGGCCTCTCCAATTTGAAGGTTTAACCCTGTAAAACGCCTCGGCGTACGCGTGGAAGTTGTACGCCTCGAGCGCCGCATCCATCTCGTCGATGGCCAATCCCAGGCGCGCCAGCATCCACTTGTCGACCACGCCAAGCGCGCCCGCGTCGATCGT
>JAAHIA010000342.1 GCA_010671975.1 Leptolyngbya sp. SIO4C1
CTTCTTATCCCCGTTTAATCTATGCTTAAGAAACGAAAACTTATTTGGCAGAGATAACGTTATTTTAGAGCTTGAGCAAAAGAAAAAAGCGCTTAAGTATAAAGCAGCTAATAACGGTAATTTCATAGAGCTATTTGCCGAGGAGCTTGCCTATTTACTTCCAGAGAGAATTTACGGCTATTATTCGTCTGACAAACTTCCCAATCCAGTTGAAGATACCTATAAGCTAGCAGATCTGTATATGCTAGGGCTTTTAGGATTTGAGCTATTAACCGGTAAGACGCCACCTACGTTTCAAGACTTTGAGCAGCTTAAACACGACTCCACGAGTGCGTATCAGGAAATTACGGAAGAGCTCATTAGCCGTAGCGATATTCCACAAGCTTTTCAGGAAGCCATTCTAAAGATCATCAAAAAAGATCCCTACGATCGCCAAGAAGCCTATTGTAAGTTTGAAGATGCAATTCGCACGTTCAAAAGAATTAACTATTACTTGAGCCTAGCGCAGGAAAGCTATAAGTCTTGCCTGAGTCACTATGGTAGTGGATTTGAACAAAAATTTATTGAGACTTTTTTAGAACATCTAAAGTTTCACGAAAGTCAGGAAGACTACTATAGCGCTGCTTGCAAAAAGAAAACTAAGAGAGAGCAGCCAGCGCATATGCAGCTCAGCTTCAAAAACAAGCACGGCGTTGTAGACGACAAGAAGATGATCAAGCACGCTAAAACGCTCAAGGAATCTATCTTATTTTTGTTTGCCTATTTTGAACAAAGCGAACATTTTATTGAGCAAGAGCCCAATATCCTGACTCGCGTCGCTGAGAGTCATAGAAACAAGCACGAGGTACCCTCAAGATTCTATGCGCCCTTTAAAAAAGCCTTGATTGATACGATGGTCGCCCTGGATTCCGAGATCTCTCATTTAGATAGAAGCCTCAGTGTCGAAGTCGCCTGGAAACACGTAGTCGAAGTCGGCTTTGACTACATGACGAACCACGGGAGCAAGCTCTAAGGCGGCTAGTGCTGCGTCAAGCTTAAAGTTTTGGTCAGCATTGACGAACCACTCCGGGATTTGCTCGAAAATGAAATACCCGCAGCTCGAGTTTCGACGCCGCTCAACTCTCAAAATTGGCAGGTTGAGCGAAGCCGAAACCAGGTTGATTGGGTACATTATTTAACCGCAGCTTCCTTACTGAGCCAAACACTTTCGGATTTCCGCAGCGACATGGTTAGCTTCTGCAAGCGAATTAGCAGGCATTGAGAAGGTCTGACCGGCTGTTTTTAGCCTGACGCTGTGACTTTGATGCGTCTCGCCATAGGTACCTTTCCAAGTCTCAGTGTGAGCCGCCGCCGACTGAATATTTGAAAAAGAAATAGCGCTGCCATGGCTCAGATACAGCTGGCGAGCCGAGGGGTCAAACGTATAGGTGAGACAAGTCTGCTTCAGGTTTGAGACAAATGCAAGCAGCGTCAGCATGCCTAATGCAGTAAACAACAGCGAAACTAGGCTAATGCCTGAGCTCAACAGGGCTAACCCCCCAACGGTAAACACCAAGCCAACGCCTAGATAAAGAAACGTATCTTTCGCAGACACATTGGCTTCAACCACGAGCTTTTGGCCAGATTTTGTCATTCTCATGATTCACAGCCCATGCTAAAGCGCATAGTCTAGATTCAAATACATAAACACATCCTGCGGACTGTCGCCACGCTCGTCGAGTTCGACCAGCGGTACACCCACGTCGAAGCGAATATTGAGCTGATCAATCGGGCGATAGAGCAGCCCGACGCCGGTGCCCAGAAGAAAATTCTCCTTGTTTGCTTCTGTTTCAGAGCGGTTATTCCAGACGGCGGCCATGTCTAGAAAAGGTGCTAGCTGCACAATCGGCGTGCCGGCCTGATCGCGCTCAACGGTAATGCGATCTTCAGCCGAAAGGCGAAAGCCGTTATCGCCAAAGCGCGCATTCTGGCTGTAGCCGCGCACCGACTGGCCGCCGCCGACCACAAACTGATCTGAGCCCAGCAGGCTGTCGGTGGCTAGCTGCAAATCGCCTTGCAGAATCAAAATATTGTCTTCGCTGAGCACCTGCACCCGCTGTACCTGGCCCAGCCAGCTCATAAACTGACCGTCGGCCTGCGGTGAGGGACGATCGGTGGCATCAAACAGCTCGGTGCCAATATTGAACTGCGATCGCAAGGCCCAAGCCCCGGCCACATCTCGCCGCACATAGTCCTGACCAAACTGAACCAGGCTGGTGCGACTCTCATCGATGGTGATGCCTGAGAGCAGCGTCTCACCGCTGCGGTGGCGAAAGCCGAGCGAAAGCGCAAATTCTTCACGCGGCGTGCGCACCAGCGGCTGGCGAAAGCTCACCTCGTAGATGTCGGCTGAACCGCGCACGTCCAGCGCCGCAATATCAGCAGGGTCAATAATCTCAAAGTAGCTAGGCAGCACTCGTGCCGTAATCGTGCCGTTCATGGCATTGATTGGGACCTGATAGCTCAGTTCATAGAGCTCTGAGCCGCCCGTGGTGGCCCGGTAAGCTGAGGCGCTGAGCCGATCGCCGAGGCCGATCGGGTTGCGGTAAGTGATATCGGCCCCCATCCGCACAGTACCAACGCTAGGCGGCGAGTTAGTATCTAAAATGAGACGGGCTTCAATCGGGTCAGCTGGCTCAACCCGCACAATCAGAATGCTTTCGCCGAGGCCCTCCCCAGCGCGTAGGCTCGCCTCAATGTTGTCAATCAGCGGGTCGACTCGCAGCAGCCGCAGCTGATTTTCTAGATCAATCTGGCTGAGCGGTGTATCAGCGCCTAGCTGCACGCGATCGCGCACATAGTTGGCCAGGCGATTGGCTCCTTCTACCTGAATGTCAGCGAGGCGACCCTCAATCACCTGCAGCTGCACCACGCCATCCGTGATGGTCTGATTGCCTAAAATGGCGCGCGAGGTGATGTAGCCTTCATTTAAGTACAGCTGAGTCACGGCATCAGCCGCCTGGCGCAGCTCCTCTAGCGTCAGCGCCCGCCCCTCGTAGGGAGCAAGCACAGGGTCGAAGTCGCTGGGTTCAAAAACGGTGCTGCCTAGCACCTGAATCTCAGTAATTTCTACGCGCGGCGCGGCTTCTGGAGTAGGCGCTGGGGGGTCTAGCTCAGGCTCAGCCGGCGCCGGCAGCACCGGCTGCTCTGCTGGCAGCGGCGCTGGCTCCTCCGGTGCGGCTGGCGGAAAGCGATCGTCCTGTCCGGGCCGCTGGCTAATCACCGTCGTCTCGGCTGCTGCCGCTGGCGTAGCAGGCATCGCTGCGATCGCGCTGTTTACCTGCACCAAGCCCAGCCAGCACAGGCCGCCCATTGTCCAACTTAGCTTCTCAATCACCACGGCCCTACCACACACCCAGAATGCCAACGCTTTGCTCAGAAGTTAACTTCTACAGCCAATTAAATTCAGATGAAATTAAATCATATTGCTGCGCCATTTCCTCTTTTACAAGGATTAATCAACCGAATCTTTATGCATTTACATGACGCAGGTCACTTGTTTATTCGGATAGGGTCAGCTGCAATCCGGCAGAGACGGGAGGGTGTTCAAATTTCTTAAATTGAATAGCTTTGGGGCGAAGCAGCTGGACTCAGTCTGCGCTATTGTGAAGCCATGTTTAGGAAAGAGGAGCCCTATGAGCGCAGATCAGCCCCTGACCGGTACCGACTTGATTGACTGTGCCAGAGCCAATGCCCCGCAGGGCTTAGAAGTGAGTGCGCAGCAGTGTGGCTTTGGCGACGACACCACTGCTTTTATGACCGCGCTTAAAGACGCCTGTCAGTCACGAGGCATCACCGTCAACGAACTTAGCGACCTGATTACCGATCAGCAATCCGTTCAGCGCGCTGGCGGGGTCGAAGTCGCGCCGGATACGCCTTCCGATCTCTAAGAGCTCAATTTTGGATCGCCGCTACTCTGGCAGTACTTTCTGCAGCAGCGGCGCGAGCTCATCTTTCAACTGACCGGCGCGAATGAACTCTGCATAGGTGTCTGACTCTATCGCGAGCAGTTCTTCGCGCACCTGCTCGGTCGCAAAAGACTGAATTTCTGGGTTAGTTTTTTGCAACTTGTCTAGCTCTTCGTTCAGCTCCTCTAGCTGGCCTTCGACAAGCGCTAGCTGATATTTGCCAAACTCCATTTCAATTTCCTGACGCTCTAGCAGCTCTTTAATCCGCTCAATCACGCGATTTAGGGCAACGCGCCGCGCAATCGACTGCATGTACTTTTGCCGCAGCGGCTGATCGCCTAGCAGATCGAGCGCCTGCAGCAGCGGCTTGGTCGTCAGTCCCTGCACCAGCAGTGTGAACAGCATCACGCCAAACACAATTGAGATAATTTCTTCTCGCTCAGCCAAAAAGGCCGGAACGCTCAGCGCCAGCGCCACCGAAACCGATCCTCGCAGGCCGCCCCACCACAAAATGGTCTGCTCTCTGAGATTGATCTGCGAATTGGCTGTCTGATTGCTTAAGAACCCTAGGCCATAGATGCTGATGGCTCGCATCACAATGATGGTAATGATGGCGACTCCAATCACATCGAAGTAGTCAATCAGGTCGCTAAACTGCACCTGATCGCCAATCAGCAAAAAGACAATTGAGTTGACAAAAAAGGCAAGAAATTCCCAGAACTCGGACACCACCAGCCGCGTTCGCGGGTTCATGCCGATGCGCGAGCCAAAATTACCTAAAATCAGACCGGTCGTCACCACGGCAATGACGCCAGAGCCGCCTAGCTCTTCAGCCACTAGGTAGGTACCGTAGGCAGATACCAGCGTCAGCGACTGCTCAACCAGCGGCAGATCAAATCGCTGAGTCAAAAAGGAAATGCCAAACCCAATCAGTCCGCCGATGCTGATGCCAACGCCAACGAAGACCAGAAAGCGCGCTACCGTGATGGAAGCTTCAAACTGCTCGGTGCCCAGGGCGATGCCCAGCAACAGGTTAAAAGCCACAACGGCAACCCCGTCGTTAAATAGGCTCTCGCCCTCCATTAGCGTAGTCAGCCGCTTATTGACGCCTAGCTCGCGGAATAGAGCAATCACAGACACCGGATCGGTGGCAGAAAGGCTAGCGCCAACCAGCAGGGCCGTGGCCAGCGACGTCCCGCCAATCTTAGCCAAGCCAAAGACGAGACCACCCACGCAGATGACCACGCCAATCACGGCATAGAGGCAAATTGGGATCAAATCGCGCTTGAGATTTGACCATTTAATATTCCAAGCGGCTTCAAACAGCAGGGGCGGCAAAAAGATGAAGAGGATCAGCTCAGGCGATAGATTGACCAGCCGCACATCGACAATCGCTAGCCCGAGCCCTACAAGCAGCAGCAGGAGCGTGTAGGGAATATTGCGAAACCAGCTGAAGACACGCGATAGGGTGGCAACTCCAAGCGATACTGAAAGCACCAGCAAAAACTGGCGCAGG
>JAAHIA010000343.1 GCA_010671975.1 Leptolyngbya sp. SIO4C1
TTTTGGTTTTTTCATCGAGTTCCCGTATAGTTAACTAGAACCATCAGCACCTCGGCGATTTCTAGAGTTGAGCGGACACTGCCTCCCAGACGACTGCTTAGCAACCTATGCCTACCAGCCCTTCTGCTCCTGACAACTATCAAAATAATTCTCGCGCCGCTTCGCTTGCTGATGTTTTTGCAGGGCTGTCCTCACCCTCAGATTCAATTGGTAGCGCGATCTCCAAAACGAATTCTTATGCGAATAGTGAATCAGATATGAATGCGCCGACTGCAATTAATAATAGTGATCTTAGAATTATGTCAGGCGAAGCAGCGAGGGACATGGATATTGTGCCGAGTAACGTAGCGCGCATCAAGGTGATTGGCGTCGGCGGCGGTGGCTGCAACGCCGTCAATCGCATGATTGATAGCGGGCTATCCGGCATTGAGTTCTGGACCGTCAATACCGATGCTCAGGCGCTGACGCACACCGCTACTCAAAATACGCTGCAAATTGGCCAAAAGCTGACGCGCGGCCTGGGCGCTGGCGGCAATCCTGCCATTGGGCAAAAGGCCGCTGAAGAGTCGCGCGACGAGATTTCTACCTGCTTAGAGGGCTCAGATCTGGTGTTCATCACCGCTGGTATGGGCGGCGGGACGGGCACTGGTGCGGCACCGGTCGTGGCTGAGGTGGCTAAGGAGGCCGGCGCTCTAACCGTGGGTGTGGTAACGCGGCCCTTTACGTTTGAAGGTCGGCGCCGTACGTCGCAGGCTGAAGAAGGCATCCAGGCGCTGCAGGAATGCGTTGATACGCTGATTGTCATTCCCAACGATAAGCTGCTGTCGGTGATTTCTGAGCAGACGCCAGTTCAAGAAGCGTTTCGCTATGCGGATGACATCCTGCGTCAGGGGGTGCAGGGCATTTCCGACATTATTACCATTCCGGGGCTGGTCAATGTCGACTTTGCCGATGTGCGGGCAGTGATGGCCGATGCCGGCTCAGCCCTGATGGGCATCGGCGTGGGCTCCGGCAAGTCGCGGGCGCGCGAAGCTGCGATCGCGGCCATTTCTTCCCCGCTGCTCGAGACCTCAATCGACGGTGCGGCCGGTGCCGTCTTTAACATTACCGGCGGCGGCGATCTGACGCTGCACGAGGTCAACTCGGCAGCCGAAATTATCTATGAGGCCGTCGATCCAAACGCCAACATTATCTTTGGCGCGGTGATTGACGAGCGCATGCAGGGCGAAGTGCGCATCACCGTAATTGCGACCGGGTTCAATACGGCCGACATGAGCAGTGCCGGAGTGACCAGTCGAGTTGCGCCGATGAAGCGCTCTTCTCAGCCAATTACCAGCATGGATCTAGCCGGGGAGAATTCACCGCCGCCGAGCAATCAGCCGACCGTATCTCCCAATCTAGATATTCCTGAGTTTCTGCAGCGACGGCGCCCCTCTCGCTAAGTCATGTCGGCAGCAGCGTTTCCGATTGCGCTTACCATTGCCGGTTCAGACAGCGGCGGCGGGGCCGGTATTCAAGCCGATCTGCGCACCTTCTCCTTCCATCTGGTGCACGGTACGAGTGCGCTGACCTGCGTGACCGCTCAAAATACGCAAGGGGTGGTGCGAGTGGAGGCGCTAGCGCCCGCCGCCGTTGTGGCTCAGATTGAGGCGGTGACGACCGATATGACAGTGCGAGCGGTCAAGACGGGCATGCTGCTGAATCAGCCCATCATTGCGGCCGTGGCCAACTGTCTGCAAGCTTGGGAAATCCCCCTGGTGGTCGATCCGGTGATGGTCTCGCGTACCGGCGCGCAGCTGATTGACGACGATGCGATCGCGGCTTTGCGCAGTCAGCTGCTGCCGCTAGCCACGGTTCTGACGCCCAACCGCTACGAGGCACAAATTCTCAGCGGCCTGACTATCGAGACGCTGGCGGATATGCAAACAGCGGCTAAAAAGATTCAGGCGCTCGGGCCGCAGGCGGTGGTGGTCAAAGGCGGCGGCTTCACCGGCGAACTGCGCGGCATCGATGTCTGGTACGACGGCACCCAGCTACAGGTGCTAGAAACGCAAACGGTCGATACGCAGGATACGCACGGCACCGGCTGCACGCTGTCGGCTGCGATCGCGGCCAATCTAGCGCGGGGGGCAGCGCCGCTCGCTGCGACCTTAGCGGCTAAGCAGTATGTTACTGAAGCACTGCAGCATGCGCTGCGAATCGGTCAGGGCCAGGGACCGGTGGGACATTTCTATCCGCTGCTGCGTCGGGCTGGAGCAAGCCCCGCGTCAGGATTAGAGGGCTAGAGCTATCTTAAAAATCGATCTAGAGCGGCTTTGAGCGCTTCGATTTCGACCTCGATGTCGCCATCCGTGACGGCCCGTTTGATGCATTCACTCAGATGTTCGTCTAGGATGGCCCGCGCTACTCGGTCTAGCGCCCCTTTAATGGCAGCGACCTGCACTAGCACGTCAGGACAGGGACGCTCTTCCTGCACCATAGTTTTGATACCGCGAATATGCCCTTCAATGCGCGATAGCCGATTAACGATGCGCCTGATTGACTCTTCACTGTGGACGTGACCATGAGTGTTGGGAGGGGCTGACGGTCGCCGATCAACGGCTAGATCGTAGCCAGACGACATACCCGGCCCTGACTTCCCCGGCTTAGAGGCATCGGGGGCTGAATGAAAAGATGACATAGACTAGAAAATTCCGACCTTATAGATCCTGAAACAGATCTCAACTAGTTCAGCGTAAATTGCTTGGGCGGGGCTTTGAACCCAGTTAAGCGGGCTAACTTGCCTAGCGGCTGAACGCCTTCATAAAATTCGCCCTCAATTTCCCAGGTAGGGTAGCTGCGAATGCCGCTCATCTGGCAAAGTTCGGCTTGAGCACCTGCCCCTTGGGGATCGCATTCGACGTAGGGAATTTGACTGGCTGCGCGCTTAAACAGCTTGTTCTGTACTTTCCCGTATGGGCACCAGTAGGCCCCATACATTTTAGCGCCACGACTGTCTAAATGGGCCGCTAGTTCAGCTTCATAGGTGCCTCCAGCGATCTGGCCGCAGCCGAGCGCTAAGCCTGAAAGTAGCCCCAAACCAGCTAACCGGTATCGTCGCTTACGCCCTGAGCGTTGCCCAGAACGTTGACCGGCAGATGGGCCAGACTGTTGGCGATATTGCGCTGTGTCAACGGTTTTCATGCAGCCAACAATCAACTCTAAAAGTCATACTGAGCCTAGTTTATAAGGTAGCGTTTCTGGTCTAAAACCGCATCCCACGATTTTGCTTGAAACTGCCAAAATAGAAGCATTCAATTGCAAAAGCTGAGTCGTTCCCCCGGCAACTGCTCAGCTTCCTCGACCTGGCCTGCGAGTCAGGCTCGTTAGATCGTTTAGTCTCAATCTTTATGAAGCAGATCACGACTTTAATTTCTACGCTGCTCTTTGGCTATGGCTGGCTCCGCAGCTTGCTCACGCTTTGCACGGTACTGCTGCTGAGCAATACGCTTTGGACGCTACCAGCAGCGGCTCAAACGCTAGACGAGGCAGCTGCAGGGCTGTCGAGTGAGAGCTTTGTTGCAGCCGCTGTCAGGCGCGTCGGCCCGGCCGTTGTGCGGATTGACACCGAACGTACGATAGTACGCAACGTGCCCGACCTATTCTACGATGATCCCTTCTTTCGCGGCTTTTTTGGGCCTGATACTTTTCAGCAGGTGCCGCAGGAAGAGCGGCTGCGAGGTCAGGGCTCTGGGTTTATCATTGACGGCAGCGGCTATATCTTGACAAACGCACATGTGGTCGATCAGGCCGATCGCGTTACGGTGACGCTCAAAGACGGTCGCAGCTTCGAAGGCGTGGTAGAAGGCGCGGATGAGGTAACCGATCTGGCGGTAATCAAGGTCGATGCTGGCCGCGAAGCGCTACCAATTGCGCCGCTCGGCGATTCTGATCGGGTGGAAGTCGGTGACTGGGCGATCGCAGTCGGCAATCCGCTTGGGCTTGACAATACGGTAACGCTGGGGATTGTCAGCACGCTGAAGCGATCGAGCGCTACGGTGGGTATCCCTGACAAGCGCTTAGATTTCATCCAAACCGATGCAGCAATTAATCCAGGTAACTCTGGCGGTCCGCTGCTCAACGCCAGCGGTGAGGTGATTGGCATCAATACCGCGATTCGAGCCGATGCCATGGGCATTGGGTTTGCCATTCCAGTCAATAAAGCAAAAGAGATTAAAGATCGGCTGGCGCGCGGCGAACGCATTGTGCACCCATACCTAGGCGTACAGATTGCGACTCTGACGCCCGATTTGGCTAAGCGCAACAACGAAGATCCTAACGCCGGCATTCAAATTCCTGAGGTCTCAGGCGTGCTGGTAATACGGGTTATGCCCAACACGCCAGCGGCTGAAGCTGGTTTACGGCGCGGCGACGTGATTACGGCAATTGACGATGTTCCGGTTAAAACTGCCAATCAGCTGCAGACGCGCGTCGATCGAACTCAGGTGGGTCAGACGCTGCACGTCACGGTGAAGCGCGATCGCGCCACGCAACAGCTTTCGGTGAAGACAGCCGAGTTAAACAATAGCTAGTCTCAACTCAGTCAATCGGCTGCATAGGGAGCTCAATAAAAAAGTGGAAGCGAAAAAGGGAGGCAAACTGCCTCCCTTTTATTTTGACTTAACCGCTTAGGCTGGCTTAAGTTAAACCTAAGCCAACCTACGGCGCTTCTGTTTGATCGTCAATCAGCGCATCGTCATCCAAGAAAGCGGACGGCAGCGACGAATTCTGGCGTGAGGCACCGTCTTCTCCGGTGGCGGGTGAATTGCCGCCAACGACATCTTCACCAGCAAACAGATCGAGCCCGCCTTCACGATCATAAACGCGGGCCGTTCGGTCGTCTAAGACCATGTTTTGCAAGGCCAAATCGTCATCTAGGAAAGCGTTTTCAAAGGCCGGATCGATTTCTGCTGCCGTGGGCTCCTCATAGGCATTAAAGCCAGTACCAGCCGGAATCAAGCGGCCAATAATCACGTTTTCCTTCAGCCCTCGCAGCCAGTCGGACTTACCTTCGATAGCGGCCTCTGTTAAGACGCGGGTTGTCTCCTGGAAGCTAGCTGCTGAAATGAAACTATCCGTATTCAGCGACGCCTTCGTGATCCCGAGCAGAACGGGCGTGTACTCAGCCGGCGCGCCGCCGGTAATCGACATGGCCTCGTTCACCTGCTCGATCTGACGAATTTCAACCAGTTCGCCCGGGAGCATCGTGGTGTCCCCACCGTCATCAACGCGAGCTTTAGAGGTCATCTGGCGCACGATGACTTCGATGTGCTTGTCAGAAATATCGATGCCCTGCGACTGATAAACCGACTGCACTTCAATGACGAGGAAAGTCTGCACCTGCTCTAGGCTCAGCATCGCTGCCTCATGCGAGCCCTTGGACTCGCGGTGATATTTGAAGAAAATCTCCAAAATCTGGA